>JAXZEJ010000030.1:0-8094 GCA_037424205.1 bacterium
GAGTTTTCCTTGTTCTCGGATACTGGCAAGAATTAATCCACGACGTTTTTCAAGTTCACGAAGATAATCAAGGCGCTCTTCGAGATGACGAAGCTGTGTGTCATCAAGCCCCTCTGTCACTTCTTTGCGATAGCGAGCGATGAAGGGAACTGTACAACCATCATCAAGCAACTCGACGGCCGCAGCTACCTGAGATGGACGCGCTTGAATATCAGCAGCAATAGTTTCGAAAATTTTCTGTTCTGTCGTAGTCATGGTGTTCCATACAAAAAAGGGACGCTACAGCGTCCCTGGGAAACGAATCTCACAATTTTAAGAGAGATCACCCTGCAGAATACTCTTGATAATGCGCTCAATCAGATCGCGATCCTTGGTCTCATAAGCCTGTCGGCGCAACTGCTCAACCATTGGATTTAACGCCTCCAAAGGCTCATCCGCCTCATAAATAAAACGCACAAAAAGACTGCCTTGTTCAGGCTCCTCGATCTTCATTAGAAAACTAGAAGCCGGCCAAGTTTTACCTGCCTCGACTACGGTCTTGACTGACTCGCCTTTCTTAAGAATAACCTTGTCGCGAAGATGGAAATCACCGCCGAAATTCACCTCACGAGCAAGATGCATTACCTCCTCAAGAAGATTTTCACTAAGAATCTCACATCCCTCCATGTGCTCAACGAACTGTTCGGGATGGCGAGCAACCTGCTCCAGTCCTCGCCAAAGCAGAGCCCGCGTCACAAATGGAGGAATTTGAATGATGTGTTCATGTACCTTTCGCATATTGTCTGCCTTTGTCATTTGTTTAAACGTTCAGCCATGCCTTACTCGACAGCATGTCCTCGATCCTTTTCGCCCGTCAAATAGACCTCGAGCCATTGACTGTAACGAGACACAATGAAGCTGAAGAAGAAGTACACAAGAGCAATAAAAACGTAGCCCTCAATAAAAAAACCACGCCATAGTGCATCACCCAAAGCAAGACGCAAACTACCAGTCAGGTCGTACATCGAAACTACCGTCACAAGAGAGGTGTCCATGAAACAAGACAGCAAACTATTGACGAAAGCAGGGATAATGGCCACAAGCGCCTGCGGCAAAATTACCGTCGTATATAGCTGTCGTTGCGTGAGCCCTAGAGAAGCCGCAGCGTCGAACTGACCGCGCGGAATCGTCTGAAGACCACCACGGACGATTTCTGCCATGTAAGCTGCCTGAAAGAGTGCAATAGCCACAGAAACACGCCAGAACGGATCGATGCGAATGCCTGCCGGCAACAGCAACGGAAAAATAAAAGCTGCCACAAAGAGTACCGTGATAAGTGGCACACCGCGCACCAGTTCAATATATCCCGTAGAGACTGCCGCCACAGCCGGCATTTTGCTACGACGTCCAAGTGCGAGCATGACACCGAGCGGAACAGAAGCTCCCATGCCAACAAGCGTCAACACAATCGTCAGTGGCAAACCGCCCCACATGTCAGTCGAAATGCTTTCAAGTCCAAATACACCACCCAGCATAAGAATAAAGAAGGCAACCACTGAACAAACCCAGAGCATGCCAAGCGTGCGCAGATAGGGTTTCCGCCACATAAAAGGGAAGGCGCTGAGCACGAGCATCGCAAGGACAAGACCTGTAGCCGATGCAGCCCGCCACTGAAGATGGTAGGGATAGCGACCAAAAATAATGAGACGCCATTTCTCTGCAACGAACCCCCAACAAGCACCGCTACTTTGATTACATGCCTGAACATCAGGCGTCCAGACGGCATTGACACCCCCCCAAAAAGCGAGCTTGACAACCACGAAGAGGACAACCATCGTCACTACGATGGTGAGAAGCGAAGCCATGGGCGAATAGAAATAGCGGCGATGAATACGCTGAATGAAAGAACCGCTGAATGAACTTTCGGAAATCATGGCAGCCTCCTTACTGCGGAGCCCGCATGATACGGGCATTGAGCGCATTCATCAAAACCGAAATAACCAAATTAAGAGTCAGATAGACAGCCATGATGATACAGATGACCTCCAATGCCTGTGCACTGACATTGATCACAGTATTTCCGATATTGACGAGGTCGGGATAGCCAACCATCACTGCCAAGGACGAGTTCTTCGTAAGATTCATGTACTGGCTCGCCAAAGGCGGAATAACCAGACGCATGGACTGCGGAAAAATCACATAGCTCACCGTCTCGGTCATCGTCATGCCAAGTGCAAGCCCGGCATTCCACTGTCCCGGCTGAACGGCAAGAACGCCTGCTCGAACAATTTCCGCAATGGCTGCCGACGTGAAAAGCGTAAGCCCCAGAGATAGCGCGAGAAATTCAGGCGAAACTTGACTGCCGCCCCTAAGTGCGAACCGTGTTTGAACAGGATGGTCCCAACCAAAAACAATGCCACAAATAATCCATGAAACAATGGAAACGCCAGCAAAAACAGCAATGCCTGTTGTGTTGGCCATAAGCCCCGTCATACGGCGTTTAGCAATAAAAGCCGCTGCAAGGCCGCACACTGCGCCAACACCTGATGCAATCAACATAGCCCAGTTGCCGATCACCGGCGAAGCATATTGAAGCCCACCCTTAGAGAGATAAATCCAATCCCCCATATGCAAAGCCGTACGTCCTGCAGGCAATAACTCTGTGACGCCAAGATAAACGGCCAGCAACAATACCAAAAGTGGAATATTGCGATAAACCTCAACATGCGCCGTGCCCAGAAAACGAAGCATTGGATGACGAGAAAGCCTCATGAGCCCCACAATGACACCGAGCACAGTCGCTGCAATTATTGATACGGCAGAAACCTTGATCGTATTGAGCATGCCCACTAGAAAAGCCCGTGACATATGATCCGTATTAGTGAACGGTATCAATGTCTCACCAATATCAAACCCCGCCGGATTATCAAGAAAGGCAAAACCACTGTTGATATGTCGCTCGGCAAGATTGTCGGCCACATTCATGGAGACAGCGGCGAGAAATCCCACAAGAATAAGGATCAATACTGCCTGAATCGTATATTCACGGCGCTTTCTGGCCTTTTCGCGCTCCTTCCAAGCAGCGTCACCATAAATACCAAAAGAGTCCCTGGATAGCATTTGATTTTTTATTGACTGACAAAAGGCTCCAGAGCATTCTCTGGAGCCTTTTGCACAAAACAACAGGTGCTAGTCGTCAGCCCTGCATACGGCTCAGCGGATCGGCATAGCGTACATCAGTCCACCATCCGTCCACAAGCGATTCAAACCACGAGGAAGATTGAGCGGAGTCTGCGGACCAAAGAATTCAGACCAAGATTCTCCGTAATTGCCGACTTGCTTAATGATACGGTATGACCATTCCTTGTCGAGGCCGATCAGCTTGCCCATGTCATCTGTTTGACCAAGCAAGCGCTGAACATTCGGATTGGCACTCGTCTTACGAAGATCGTCGGCATTAGTCTTCGTAATGCCGAGTTCTTCCGCTTCGACCATTGTATTGAAGGACCACCGGACAATCTGGAACCATTCATCATCACCACGGCGAACAGCCGGACCCAAAGGTTCCTTAGAAATCACTTCGGAAAGAATTTCGTACTTGGACGGATCCTGAGCAAGTGTACGCATACCGGCAAGATCAGACATATCAGTTGTATAAACCTGACAACGACCAGAAAGGAATGCGGACTGCGTGGCTTCAGTTGTATCGAACACCACAGTCTTGTAGCTCATCTTGTGAGAATTGAAGTAGTCAGCAAGCGTCTTTTCCGAAGATGTACCCGACTGCACACAAACCGTTGCACCATCAAGCTCCTTCGCCGTCTTGATACCAAACTCCTTCGGAACAATAAAGCCCTGCCCATCGTAGTAAGACACAGCCACAAATACAGAACCCTGACTAGCATCACGCGTCATCGTCCAGGTCGTATTTCGAGCAAGCATGTCGATTTCCCCGGATTGAAGGGCGGTAAAACGCTGAGGAGAACTGAGCGGAATATATTTGACCTTATCCGCATCCCCAAGGACCGCTGCTGCAACAGAACGGCAGATATTGACATCCAAACCTCGCCACTTCCCCTGACTATCCGCACTGGAAAAACCAGGAGCAGACGTATTGACGCCACACAGCACGTGCCCACGCTTCTTAACATTGTCAAGCGTGACACCAGCAACTGCGGGCATGGCAACAACGCCTGCTACAAACAAAGCCACAGCGGACAAAAGCTTCATCTTCATTTTAGATTCCTTCCATTCTGGATCTAGTTATTCTGCCTGTCTCCCAACTCTTCGCCAGAACGACACGGCAGGGCTCCAAGCTTAATGTCCTCATAGTTTACAGACACTCCCAAAAACACCAAGCAAAATCTGGCCCTCATCAAATCTCGGACAACCCGCCTATTTTATTTTGCTTAGATAAGAACTCTTCCAATATCCACAACCCCGCCGTTCTTATAAAACTCCATGAAAAACAAATGGTTAGACAAGAGCTCATGTTACAATGACTAACTCTTCAAACTCCTGTTCCGCCTTATGTCTGTTTACACAGAGCTGTTCTTTCTTTTCACTCTCATCTGCCTCAGCGCTTATTTGAGTTGCGCTGAAATCTCCCTTGCCTCCGCCCGCCGATCCCGTCTCAATGTACTTGCTGACGAAGGCGATCGCCGTGCCAGACTCGTCCTTGACCTGCAGGAACACCCTGGTCAATTCTTCTCCGCCATTCAAATCGGTACGAACGCCCTTGCACTTCTCGGCGGCGTCGTCGGTGAGGCCGCTTTTTCCCCATTTTTCAAATGGTGTCTCTCCTTTATGTTCGTACCCGAGCAGA
Source organism: bacterium (assembly GCA_037424205.1). GTDB lineage: Bacteria > Pseudomonadota > Gammaproteobacteria > Burkholderiales > Burkholderiaceae_F > Sutterella. The sequence goes on from JAXZEJ010000030.1 coordinate 4,805, forward strand.
TTCACGGCATTGACTTCATCATCTCCTTTGTTCTCGCCACACTCCTCTTCGTTATCTTTGCCGATCTGCTTCCCAAGCGTCTCGCTGTCGCCAAACCCGAAGAAACCGCCATGGCCATCGTTCGTCCAACCTTCGTGATGATCAAGCTGTTTCGCCCGCTCGTCTTCGTGCTTGAAAAATTCTCTGACGCTCTTATGCGCTCGCTCGGCTTCTCGACAAAGCGTCAGGACACGATTACATCCGAAGATATCCTCGCAAGCGTAGGAGCCGGCACAGCAGCAGGAGTTCTCGCGCCGCAAGAAGAAGCCGTCATTCAAAACGTTTTCGATCTAGAAAGTCGCCTCGTGCCATCTGCCATGACACCACGAGAAAATATCGTTTTCTTCACGCTTGACGACCCAGAAGAAGAAGTCCGCACCAAAATCTCCTCTGTTCCGTACAACCGTTTTCTCGTCTGCGACAAAGATCTTGACCACATTATCGGCTACGTTGACAGCATGCACATCCTGCGTCAAGTGCTCAACAATAAGCCTATTTCCTTCAAAGAACCTGGTGTTGTGCAGACCTGCCCGTTTATTCCGGACAGCCTTACACTTTCCGAAGTCCTTGACGTATTCCAACGCTCTCGAGCCGATTTTGCCGTTATTCTCAACGAGTACGCACTCGTCGTTGGAGTCATCACTATCAACGATGTGATGAGTACCGTTATGGGCGAACTGGTTGTCAACGCCGACGAGCTACAGATCGTTGAACGCGAGGACGGAACATGGCTCGTGGATGGTTCCACGCCAATCGACGATATTGAACATGCACTCGACATCGACGAATTCCCGGAAGATACAACCTACGAAACTGTCGCCGGCTTCATGATGTATATGTTGCGCAAAATACCCAAACGTACTGACAAAGTCGTCTGGGCTGGATATACCTTTGAAGTCATTGATGTTGACAACAACAAAATCGACCAAATCTTGGTAACTCGCAACAAACGTCCTGTCCCCAACGTCACACAAGAATCCGACACCGATACAGATTGATTATTAAAAAAGAGGAGCCAACAAGGACTCCTCTTTTTTTACTCATGAACACAACAACGGATTAGTTAGCCGCCACATCTTTCTTGGTCGCTCGACGCGTCGTCTTGCGAGGTTTCGCCTCGGCAACTTCCTCAGATGCCGATTCCGCGTCTCCTTCCTTTTTACTTGCTTGGAATTCAAACGCAATGTTGCCGTTAGGCTTTACAACAAGAAAGGCCTTGAAGGCACGCTTGCTCTTTTTCGAAATAAAGCCCGAAAGCAGTTGGGTACGCTTGTTAACAAGAAGCTCGGTAACCTCCTCGGAGGTAATGTCACGCGAAAGAATGGTCTTGCTGATTCGGAACGTACACTTCTTATCACCACGAATGTTCTTTTCGCACTGATAAGCCGCAGGCATTTCTAGTACGCGGGAACCGCAACACGGGCACACGCCAACAACTGGTGCGCTTTCGATCTCATCATCAGTCACCTCGACCTTCTCTTCCTCACCAAAGTCGAACTGCATCTTCCAGAAACCATCAGTTTCATCCTTCTTGAGTACCAACTCAGCTTCAAACGGAAAGCCTCGCTTGCTGATAAAACCCGAAAGCGGCCCCACATGCCCCGTGCTAAGCAACTCCTCAACTTCAGCCTGCTCCAACATGCGACCAGAGGGATGCTTGGCAATCGAGAAATCACACCCAGGGGTCGTACAAGCAAAACGACGATAGTTTTCGACAATCTCACCACCACATTGAGGACACGGCGCCTCAATGCGACGAGGATTGTCAAGCGGCACGCTGTTACCTTCGTACTGCTTGGCCATCTCCACAACATTTTCTGTCAGGTCTCGAATCTCGCGCATGAACTCGTCACTCTGGAACTTCCCCTCCTCGATGAGACGCAATTTCTGCTCCCACTCGGCGGTCAGACGAGGCTCGCTCAACTCAGCAATTTTGAGCCCCTTGAGCAGGGTGATGAGTTGGAAAGCTTTTGCCATCGGATGCAGATCACGCTCCTCTCGGCGCATGTACTTTTGTTCAATCAGCCCTTCAATAATCGACGCACGAGTTGCCGGAGTACCGAGCCCCTTGTCAGCCATGGCGCCGCGAAGCTCATCATCCTCAAGCTTCTTTCCTGCAGCTTCCATAGCACTCAGCAAAGTTGCTTCGGTATAACGTGCAGGAGCTTTTGTTTGCAGAGCCGATACGACTACATCCTTGACTCTGGCCATCTCACCGGGATTTACCGGAGTGAGCGCCTCACGTTGCGAACGACTCTTGCCGGCCACCTCAAGCCATCCAGGTTCAGCAAGGACCTTCCCTTCAGTCTTAAACTGGTGAGATCCGACGGTTGTGATTCGAACCGTCACATCATACTCAGCAGCAGGATAGAAAACTGCGAGGAAACGACGAACAACTAGATCAAAGATCTTCTGTTCAACCTCGTTGAGCGTCTTAGGAAGCTGTCCCGTCGGAATAATGGCAAAGTGATCGCTGATCTTTGTATTGTCAAAAATGCGCTTGTCAGGTCGAACCCAGTTCTGAGCTACGATTTTGGACGAAAAACCTGCATAATCCGTCAGACCACCCAAAGCGTTGAGCGTATCACGGACCGTCGGCATATAGTCTTCAGGAAGCGCGCGAGCGTCGGTTCTAGGATAAGTAAGCACTTTATGCTTTTCATAAAGTGCCTGAGCAATGGAAAGCGTAGTCTTGGCAGAGAAACCGAAACGGCTATTGGCCTCGCGTTGCAGGCTTGTCAAGTCAAAGAGCAGAGGAGAAAGTTGGCGAGAGCGTTTCGATGTTTCTTCAACCTTGCCCATTCCATTACGACAAGCTGAAGCAATTCGGCGAGCCTCATCCTCCGTCCACAAGCGCTCTGGCTTGCGATCTGGATCATTCTTGTCCTTACGGAAGTTCGGATCAATCCACGTGCCTTCGTACTCACCTTCGGAAACGCCAAACACGGCAGACACTTCCCAATACCCCTTGGGAACAAAAGCATTGATCTCCTCCTCACGCTTGACCACAATCGCTAGCGTCGGCGTCTGAACGCGGCCAACAGTAGTAAGAAAGAACCCCCCTTCCTTGGAATTGAAAGCTGTCATAGCACGCGTACCGTTGATGCCCACAAGCCAATCTGCCTCGGAACGGCAACGTGCTGCGGCTTCAAGAGGTTTCATTTCCTCATCAGTTCGAAGATGACGAAAACCTTCCTGAATGGCACTCTTCGTCATTGACTGAAGCCACAAGCGCCTCACTGGCTTTTTGC
>JAXZEJ010000031.1:0-4716 GCA_037424205.1 bacterium
CCATTTTCCCCAAGTACTGATCTTAAAGCTTCAATGACATTGTTTGAGTTCATTTGTGAATAAAAGATCTAATTGTTGCTTATGAAGTTTTTGCAGGTAAGTTTTAGTTGTTCTGCAAAAGGTTTGTAAGTTTCTGGGTTGATGATGTTTCCAGAGTTGTCGGTGGCTATGCTGATTTCTTTTATTTCAAATTTGTCAATGAAGATATGGTTTAGTAGATCGCTTAAGCCTTGATAGCGAAGCTTGTCGTATTCTGCAATTAGAATGACGGGGGTTCCTAGGGCGAGACATGGAAGTGCACAATGAATTCGAGATGTGATTACGAGTTTAGCCGAGGCGTATGTTCTTAGAAGATTTTTTGCATACGAAAAACGTTGCAAATGTGTTGTTGTTAATGGAATTTTATGCGTTGTGCTCGTAATCTCAGAGGTATCTAAATTGTGATAAGTCGTGTTTTTGAGTATTTTTTCGAGTTTGTATTTAATTATTTTTGTGGCTAGAAAGCGGTTTAGCGGGAATATGTTTGTGCTTGTGTTGAATGGAAGGTCGCACTCGATAATTCCGGAACGCAAGGTATCACTGGTGAAGGAGTTGCGATCGAGAGTCGTTGTAAGACAGCTGGAGAAGTAAGAATTAATATGATTGTCCCTTAGATAGGATAACGTTGAATAATCGCGGCAACCTATGGGGCTAATCATGGATTTTTCTTTTAGGTAAGATAAAACTTTCCTGTGTCGTTGGGATTGATGTATGTTGTTTATATGAAATGCTACGAACAGTGGGTTAAATTTCTCATTGAATAGATGATGATCGTCGTCAAGGAAATACCAACCGTTTGCTATGATTTTGGTGTTTTCGCTTATTGGTTCTGTTTGACAGCTATCACGGTCTATATAACCATCAGTGTGAGGGTAGAAGCCCATGGCTGCAAGAGATTGTATGTAGTCGCCGATGTTTACACTATTTGGTAAGTAACCATTGTAATGGTTGTAATCGTAATTAAATGCGTAAAAATGCTGCATAATTTTTAGTTGTAATAAGTACGAAAAAAGCCTGGGAATAAACCAGGCTTTTGTGCTAAACGAAAAATTACTTCAGTGCTTCGAAAACGCGGGCTGTAATGGCATCAATGGCGCCGAGGCCGGAGATGGCACGGTACTTAGGAGCCGTCTTGTCGCCGGACTTGGCGAGGTCGCTGTAGAAGCCGACCAAGGCTTCAGTCTGGCTGTGATAGACGTCAAGACGCTTGCGGACAACTTCCTCGCGGTCGTCATCGCGTTGGATGAGCGGATCGCCCGTTACATCGTCCTTGCCTTCAACCTTGGGCGGGTTGTACTTGATGTGGTAGGTGCGGCCGGAGACCGGATCCACACGGCGGCCGGACATGCGCTCGACGATTTCAGCATCGGGTACCTGGATTTCGAGGACATAGTCGATCGGAATGCCGGCAGCCTGAAGAGCTTCAGCCTGCGGGATCGTGCGGGGGAAGCCGTCGAAAAGGGCGCCGTTGACAGCGTCAGGCTGAGCCAGACGGTCCTTGACGAGGCCGATGATGATGTCGTCGGAGACGAGCTGCCCCTTGTCCATCACGGCCTTGGCAGCCAGACCGAGCGGCGTACCGGCCTTGACGGCGGCACGAAGCATGTCGCCCGTGGAGATCTGGGGAATGCTGAACTTTTCGCAGATGAACTTGGCCTGCGTGCCCTTGCCGGCACCGGGGGGCCCAATCAGAATCAGACGCATTGGAATGCTCCTTCGATATGAAATAAATGACGCCGGACCTTGCCGGCGGCCTGCCGTCCGGGGGAACGGCGGTGAATAATGAAATTTTATCGCGAATCCTTGGGAATTCAAAGACTACGGAAAATTAGACGAGATTGCCTTTCTGGAAAATCTCGCGAACGCGGTTCAGATCCTCCTGCGTGTCGACGCCGGCCGGCAGAGCGGCGTCAAGAACCATGACGGCAATGCGTTCGCCGTAGTAAAGGGCGCGGAGCTGTTCGAGGCTCTCCAGCTTTTCCAGCGGAGCCTGCGGCAGGGTCGGAAAGCGGCGTAGAAATCCAGCGCGGTACGCGTAGAGGCCGAGGTGGTGAAGCGGAGCAAAGCCTTCAGGCAGGCTTTCCTTTGTTTCACGGAAATGATCGCGGGGCCAGGGAATGGGGGCGCGTGAGAAAGTAAGGGCGGTCCCTCGATTGTCGAGTACAACCTTGACGACATTAGGGTTGAAGAAGCTCTCGACGTCGTGGATGGTGTGGGCGGCCGTGGCCATGGCGCAGTCGGGGCGAGAGGCTAGAAGAGCGGCCACGTCCCGGATGACGTTCAGAGGCATCAGAGGTTCGTCGCCCTGAAGATTGACGACGATTTCATCGTCGGCGAGCCCGATTTTGGCGACGGCCTCGGCGAGTCGATCAGTGCCTGTCGGATGGTGAGGATCCGTCATGATCACGTCAAGGCCGGCAGAGGCGCAGGCTTCGTATACGGATGCGTCGTCCACAGCGACGACGACTCGGTCGGCGCCGCAGGATAGCGCGCGTTCGGCCACGCGGACAATCATCGGCTTTCCGCAGATGTCGGCGAGCGGCTTGTCGGGAAGGCGCGACGACTTGAGGCGCGCCGGAATGATCACGGTAAAGGACATGAGAATCTCACTTGGGATCTAGCGAGGAAGAACGCTCGGAATAGTGGCGGGCTTCGTTGTCGCTCAGGCTGCGGGCGGCGTTGCGCAACATCACGGGAATGTCGTGGCGGACTTCAAAAGCGAGACGGCAGCGTGGGCAGATGAGCTCGCGGCGTTCGCCGTCGCCCTGCAGGAGCCTTCCCTTGCAGACCGGGCAGACGATCATGTCGTTGAGTTTGGCTGACATTGTTCTCAGTATCCCTTTCGGAACAGATTAAAACTAATATTCTACCGCCCGAAGGGCTGGTGGAACCATAAGAAAAACGCCTCGCCGCATGACGGTGCGGGAGGCGTCGGTTGGATGAGACGGCTTGAATGCGTTCAGCGTCTGGCGGCAGCTTCACGGGCGCGCTTGTCGATCAAGTCGATCAGATATGCGTCGAGCTTCACTTCGAGTCCGACGACCCAGATGCGCTTGTCTCCGGCGAGAGCCGGATTGCTGCGGCACTTCACGGCATCCTTGCCCGTGATGAAGATGATGTCTTCGCTTCGATCTTCAAAGGGGTTCACGGCAAAGTCGAAATGATCTCCAAGTTCAAGTTCGGCACCATCAATGTCGTGAGCGCGGATCATGGCAAAGAAGCGTCCCGGTGCGGCAATGCCGGCTGCGGAAAGCGGCTTCAGATGCTCGTTGTGAACCTTTTGGGACAGATCGTCAATGAGTGCCGTTTTGCCGGTTGCCAGCTGATTGCAGAGGCCGAAGCAGCTCGAGGCGGCAAAGCGCGGCGTGCGGCTTTCAACGACGGCTTCATTCGTGGTGTTGAGAACGATTGCATCCACCGTGTCCAGACGTGAAGGAGGCTCGCGCAGCGGACCCGCCGGAAGAACCCAGCCGTTGCCAAGACCTCGGGCTCCTACGACGGCGATTTCAACGTCTCGGGCAAGAGCGGCATGCTGAAGTCCGTCATCGCTGATGATAAGGTCCACTTCCGGATGCGCCTCCAGAAGTGCGCGGCCCGCTTCGAATCGGGCGCGGCCGACGGCGACGGGTACTCTCGTCTCGCGAGCAATGAGAAGCGGTTCGTCTCCGGCTTCGGAGGCAGGCGTATCTTCGTTGATCAGCCTAATGCCGTCATCGCGTCGGCCGAAGCCGCGGGAGATGACGCCGGGATGCCAGCCGCGCGCCTGAAGTTCACGCACGAGCGTGATGGTCACGGGCGTCTTGCCTGTGCCACCAACATAAATGTTGCCGACTACGACGACGGGAACTGGAAGACGGTTGGGTACGGTTCGCTCGCGGCGAGAACGACTCACGGCAAGAAAAACGAGGGAAAGCGGAGAAAGAAGCCAAGCCACGGGACCGCGTGCGGCCCATTGGCGGTGAGCCCAGGCTTCAAAGCCGGCGCGCCATGTCATGAGAAGGCCTCCTCAAGAACGCTCGGCTGTTGGGAAATGGAGGGACAAGCCCGGAGAAAAAACGAAAGTAAGGTTGTAGGGGGTGGTTTGTCGGACATGACAGTGATACAAGAGCGCAGGGATTTGCGCGGGAAGGGTAATGATAAACGGTTTTGCCCCATGGCGTGCGAGCTGGTGCAAAGCAATTTGAGGCAGAGGCTGCACAGCGCCTCAGATGTTGAAGTTGTCCAGCGAATTGTGGATAACCGTGTGGATAAAAAGAGTTTTCTCTTTTCGTTTGAACCGTCTTCGAAGGAGTGCAATATGAATACGGCTGTTGATAATCGCTGAAAGCTGTTGCCTGCCAACTTGTTAGGGGGTTTATTTTTAAAGGGGATGCCTGTGAATGGCAGTCAGTTCTCAAACTATCCTTCTCTCACAGGGATGTGGACAACCGAAGGTTTATTTTTTAAATGCTATTGACATTTTTGTCGAAATCTGCTTGTGCTGCTCCTGTGAACCGAGTGAGCTTTATGGTGTTTTCCCCAGAGCCTGTGAGTAGCTCTGTGGATAAGTCTGTGATGAAAATCTTAAGCTTTTGTGTAATAAGGAAAAAGTCGTAGGTGCCTAATTTTTGTGCATAGTGTGAAAAAAAAGAGGCTTCTAGAGCTTTGCAAGTTTCGGAGATGAACAGACGATGCAGG
>JAXZEJ010000032.1:0-3667 GCA_037424205.1 bacterium
GCGCGGCCGAGGCCCCTCATACCCAAGCATTCCAATCCATCATGACCATCAAGCCCATCGTCGCTGCGCTCGGCGCGGCGCTCATTGCGTTCGGCGCATCCGCCTCGGCGGCCGAAACCCAGATCTACGGCGCCGTCGCCACCGGCATCTATTACCAGAAGTTTGAAGGCGCCGACAAGGGCACCGCGGGCCTCGCCGCCTACAAGCAGACCCCGACCGACTCCCATTTCGGCATCAAGGGAAGGGAAGACCTCGGAAACGGCTGGTATGCCGGCTTCCAGATGGAAAGCGGCTGGAGCCTTGACTCCGGCGAACTCTTCGCCGCCAACCGCCTCTTCAACCGCGTCGCCCGCGTCTACGTCGGCAACGACCTCGTCGAAGTCTCCGCCGGCCGTCTCAACACGTTCTCCTGCGCCGGCGAACCGTACTCGGTCTTCCGCAAGCTGCGCGTCAACATGACGGGCTCCGGCCTCCCGGGCATGGCGCCCGCGCTCCTCGTCTACAACAAAGGCGAAGCCGACAACGCCATCGCCTTTGCAACGAACGCGAAGGACGGCTTCTTCCTCCAGGGCATCTACACGAACGGCGACAACACCACCGAATCCAAGTACGACTGGTCCTACAACAACCACCTCGCTCAGGTCGCCTTCGGCTGGACGGGCGAACAGCTCCGCATCGGCACGCTTCTCAACTGGGAAATGCCCGAACACACGAATTCCGCCGAACCGCGCAAGCAGGACTCCTTCGGCGTCACGCTTCTGGGCAGCTGGAACTTCGGCGGCCCGGCCGTCTCCGGCATGATCTACCACGGCAAGAACGACTGGCGCATCGGCGGCGCACCCGATCTGGGCGCCATCCTGCTCACGGGCAGCGGCGTCAACAACCTCGCACAGAGCACCGAAGGCCTCGACGTCACCACCGGCTTCGTGAGCTTCGGCTACCCGTACGGCCAGCATTACTTCAGCGCCTCCCTCGGCGTTGTAAACGCCGAATGGAACGGCATCTCCACCGGCATGAAGCACACCAAGGGCACGGCTGCCACCGGCAGCGTCATGTACTACTACAACCTCTCCAAGCGCACCCAGGCCTACGCCGGCGCCTCGTACTCCGACGGCGACAAGCTTCTCGACGGCATCAACCGCTTCAACCAGGTCTTCGCCACGGCCGGCCTCGTGCACCGCTTTTAATTCTCTCCTGATTTTCGGATAGAAAGAAATGTTCAAGAAAACTCTGATCGCGCTCGGCATGTCGCTTTTTGCCGCCGCATCCTTTGCCGCCACTGAAGGCACCGACTACGTCAAGCTTGAAAAGCCGATGGTCAACGCCGAAGGCAAGCTCACCAAGGTCTTCTCCTACGACTGCCCGTTCTGCTTCAAGTACGACGTGGGCGTCGACCCGAAGGTCCTTCCGCGCATCGAAAAGGAACTCGGCCTCGAATTCAACCCGGTCCACCTGGAAACCAAGGGCAAGTTCGGGCGTCCGGCCAGCGAATTCCTCGCGATGTGCATCCTGAAGGACAAGGCCGCGGGCGTCTCCATCGAGTCCGGGGACTCTCTCTTCAAGAAGGCCAAGGACGCCGTCTATCGCGCCTATCACAAGAAGGGCGAACGCTGGACCTCCGGCGAAGCCGCCTTCGTGAAGACGCTCACGGACGCCACGGGCATCTCCGCCGACGAATTCAACAAGGCCAAAAACGACCCGGCCGTCAAGGCGCTCTGCGACGAATGGAAGCTCTCCTATGACGTCGCCAAGATCCAGGGCATCCCGGCCTACGTCGTCAACGGCAAGTACCTCATCATGACGAAGTCCATCCGCAACCTCGACGGCATGGTCAGCCTCGTCAAGGAACTCAAGGACATGAAGTAAGTCCCGGTTCCGTCTATTCAATCAGGTTCTCCTCGCTTGGGAGGGGCGGCGGCATGACCGCCTCTCCCTTTTTTATCCTTCCCGATGCCCCGACAATCGAAGGGCCGGGAAATTCGCCGATCCCTCGCGGCATTTTCCACAGGACGATTCCAAATGATCAACTTCATCAAAGGCCTCAAGACGAATCCGGCCGCCACGCTCGCCGACTGGCAGGATTCCCGCTTGCCCTGGGGCATCATCGCCTTCGCCATGGTCGCCATGGTGCTCCTCGCACACTATGTCTTCCAGGACTGGATGCACATGCTTCCGTGTGAACAGTGCGTCTACATCCGCTACGGCAACCTCGTGATGGCTCTGGGCTGCCTCATCGCCATGATCAACCCGAAGGCCGTCTGGGCCAAGCTCGCCGGCTTCGCCGTCACCATCTACGGCCTCATCTACACGATCATGTGCTCCGTGAAGCTCATCGGCATTCACGAAGCCGTTCATTCCGACGACCCCGAAGCCATGTTCGGCATGCAGGGCTGCTCAACGGAACCGCACTTCCAGTTCGGCCTTCCGCTTGAAAAATGGGCCCCGAGCTGGTTCCAGCCCACGGGCGACTGCGGCTTCGATGCGCCGGTCGTTCCCGACGGCGTCGAGCTCGGCAGCCTCCAGCGCTGGTTCATCGAGTTCTACCAGTCGAGCGACGGCTGGTACCTTATCCCGCAGTGGAAGTTCATGGACATGGCCGAATGCTGCTTCCTCGCCTGCTGCGTCGCCACGCTCTTCCTCGTTCCGATGCTCGTGAGCTGGATCAAGAAGGACTTCCTCACGAAGAAGGCGTAAAGAGTCTGAGCCGACCGCATTCTCCTTGACGGCCGGTCCCGGGGCCCCGCGAAAACAATGGTCCGTTTTCGCGGGGCTTTCATGTTGAATGTCGCCGGTAATTCAAGCCAAAAGGCGCTAGGAAATGACTTTCGGGCGCCTTTGGGCTTGAGGCTGAGGAATGTTTCGGAGGTTCAGATCGGCTGCACCATCTGAGCGGCGTCGAAGATCTCGCGGGCCTTGACGGCCAGGCGGGCTCGAACCCAGGTGAGCATCGGGCTGTCGGCCGTGCTGTCGTGCCAGAAAAGACCGGGCCGCCACGGCAGCCTGAGGCCCGCCTCCATTCGAAGCGCATCAAGTGGCAGGCTTCGGGTGAGGCAAATCGCCGTTTCGCGCGGCGTTCGCATGACGAGGTCGGATTGTGCGACAAGCGAAGCGCCGGCCACGATGAAGGGCATCTCGCAGCAGACCTTGTCCTTCACGGCCTGTGACTGCTGTCCGATGATGAGGCGAGGGCCGTCGGTCGCCATCGTGATCGCCACGGCCACGTGCTCGTATTGCGCCACGTCCTCGAAGGTGAGCGGGCGCTCCTTCGAAAGAGCGCCAAGAGGATGGCCGTGCCGCACGAGCAGCACATGATCGGATTCGAAGAGCGTCTGCTCGTGAAAGTCGGACGGGCAGGCTTTGCCTTCTGTGGAATAGAAGGCCATGTCGAGGTCGCCGTGCCGCATGGCGGAAATCATGTCCGTGAAGCGGTCGTGGACCTGAAAATGAATGCCCGGAGCTTCCTTCTGAAGCTCCAGAATGACGGGACTGAGAAGCGTGTAGAACGCGTTGTCGATGGCAACGATGCGAACGACGCCTTCGGTGTGCATCGGGTCGAAGGCGGTCTCGGAAATGAAGAGCGAATCCGTGGCCCGCATGGCCTCCACCCGCGTGGGACGCAGCGCCTTCTTGCGGTGCGTCGGATACATGCGGCCGGCCGAATGCACGA
>JAXZEJ010000033.1:0-7660 GCA_037424205.1 bacterium
GCCGCACCGCCCCGGTCCCGCTTCCGCCCGCATTCAACGGCCGCGTTCGCCTGATGGCCGTCGGCGCTTCCGGCGACCGAGTGGGCGGCACGTCGATTGATACCGCCATCCGCTCACCCTTCATTCTGACGCCGATCCTTCCCGGCTTTGCCGCGCCCGGCGACGTCTTCAGGAGTGTCGTCACGCTCAACGGCTCCTCCCCGTGGAAGGGCGCCGTCGCCGTCGGCCTGCCCGAAGGTCTTGCGACCGACAAGGCAATCGCCCCGCTCGTCCTTGACGCGCCTGGCGAAGCTTCGGCGAGCTTCGAACTCAAGGCCGGCGCCGTGCCGGGCGCCGCGCCCGTCACCGTGTCGGCCACGTCCGGCAACGGAAGCTCCTTGACCAGAACCACATCGTTCTCGATCCGGCCGGCAGCACTCAAGACGCACAGCGTCGACTGGTCGGCCCTTGCAGACGCAAACACCGTCGACGTTCCGATTCAGGGCAAGCTTCTTGCCTTTGAAAACGAAACCTCGCTCACGGTTTCAACTACGCCGATGCCGCTTGCACACGGTCTGATGCGGGGCATTCCCGCCGCATCCTGGGAGAGCGCCGATGCGTCTCTCTCGGCCGCCATGCCGTGGGCTGTTCTCGCAAACACTCCAGCATCGAAGCTTCCCGCCGGCAATGTTCCGAACGTTCGCAAGGAAGCCGCCGACCGCATCCAGACGGCTCTCGACACGATTGAAAAACAGCTTCGCTGGAACGGCATCTCAATCTGGCCGGGCGCGGAGCCGAACCTCATGTCAACCGCATGGGCGCTCGACTTCGTGCTGACGCTGCGCGAAAACGGCCGTGACGTCCGACCCGAGCTCGTGCGCCGGCTCACCGAAGCCGTCGGCAATTCACTCGACAACCTGACGCCCAATACGCTTGCCGAAGCCCGCACCGCCGCCTGGGCGCTTGCGCAGCTCACGCGAGAAGGCACGCTTGAAGCCGAGCGCATCGAAGCGCTCAGAAACCGCATGGACGTCCGCAAGCTCGCATGGCGGACCGATCCGACGGCGCTCTACATTGCGCACGCCTACCGTCTGATGCGCCTCACCCGCGAAGCTGAAAAGCTCGAGCGGGCCTCCGTCAAGATCGACCTTTCGAAGAACGAAGGCACCGGATTCCGAACGATCGGCGGCATTCCCGCGCTTGCGGCCGCATCCCGCCTGTCGCCGTCCGCCGAGACGACCGCCCTTCTTGTGAAGGCGCTCGAAAGCCGCCCGGCCGAATCGCTCTCGTCCCGCGAGCGCGCGTTCCTTGCGGCCGCCCTTCTCACGGCTCCGGCCGACAACGCGCTCACAAAGAAGCTCGACTCGGTAAAGCTCGCCTGCACGGCGCCTGCGGCCGGAAGCCGTCCGGCTGCATCGCTTGCCAAGGGCGACGGCTTCGCAACCCTTTCGGCGCCAGGGTGCACCTCCTTCCGAATCACGTCGGATGCGTCCCTCAAGGGGCTCTTCCGCCAGACGGAAGCCGGCGGCTGGCCTGCCGAGGCCCACAAGACCGCATCCTCTCAAGGCCTTGAAGTCGTCAAGCGCATTCTCAACGATGCAGGCGACCCCGTCACCTCCGTAAAGCCGGGCGACGTCGTCACGGTTGAAATCCGCGCCCGCCGCACGCAGGGTTCCAGCGACGCACCGGTCGTGATCACCGACCTCTTCCCGAGCGGCTTCGCACCCGCCTCGACGGACGAGACTCTGCAGGGACTCGACGTCCGCCGGACGGCCGTTTCCGAGGATCGCCTTGTCGGCATCTGCATGCTTGACCGCAATGAGTCGGTTTTCACCTATCGACTTCGCGCCCAAACGCAGGGACAATATACGGTGCCGGCCGTTCAGGCGGCCGACGGCTCTGATCCGACGATCAAGGCTCATGACAAATCAACCACCCTCAACGTGATGCCGTAGCGCTCACGGAAAATCGACAACGGAGAACCTCATGCGAAGGTTTGTCCGTCTGTTGCTAGTTGCCGCCGTCCTGACGGCCGCAGCCGGCGGCGGACTCATGATCTGGGCGAAGACCCAGCCAAAGCCCGGGCTTATTCCCGAGGACACCCACTGGTCTCAGGCCGTCACCGACCGCGACGGCCGGCTTCTTCATCTTTCACTCTCCGAGGACGGCGCCTACCGCCTTCCCGTAGAGCCGGGCTCCGTTTCCCGCGAAGCGCTTGACGCAGCCGTGCGCTATGAAGACCGCTACTTCTATTCGCACCCGGGCGTGAATCCTCTCTCGGCCGTGCGCGCCGCATGGTCGACCGCCACGGGCACCCGCCGCATCGGCGGATCAACCATCACCATGCAGCTCGCGCGCAAGCTCCAGAAGCTCGACACCCGAAATTGGCGCGGCAAGGTCGAGCAGATGCTCTGGGCGCTTCGCTACGACATGCACTACACGAAGGATGAGATCCTGACGGCCTATCTCGCCGTGGCGCCCTACGGCGGCAACGTCGAAGGCATTGAAGCCGCCTCGCTCGTCTATTTCGGCAAGCACGCCTCCCAGCTCACTGCGGCCGAATCGATCGCTCTCTCCGTCGTTCCCCAGAATCCCATCAAGCGTCATCCCGTCACCGGGCCCGACTTTGACCGGGCGCGCCTCGCCGTCGGCAAAAAAGCCATCGACCAGGGCTTTGTGAGCGAACGGCTGCGTCCCGCCGTGGAAGGCCCCCTCAAGGTGAAGGGAACGAAGGAGCTTCCATTTGCGGCTCCGCACTTCACCCGCCTCGTTGAAGGCGTGCGTCCCGATCCCGTTCTCAAGACGACGCTGAGCCTCCCGCTTCAGGCATCCATGGAAAAGATTCTTGCGGACAGCGTCGCGCGCCTGAAGCCCTACGGCATTGAAAACGGCGCCATGCTCGTCGTCGACTCACGCGACATGTCCGTGCTTGCCCACGTTGGCAGCATCGACTTCTTCGACAGCGCCATTGCAGGCGAAATCGACGGGACACGCGCCCTGAGGTCTCCCGGCTCCACTTTAAAACCCTTCATCTACGGTCTGGCAATCGATCAGGGACTCATCCACTCCCGCTCGATCCTTCTCGATTCGCAGAAGAACTTCCGCGGGTATCAGCCGGGCAACGCAGACCGCCGCTTCCGCGGGCCGCTCCCCGCAGTCGAAGCGCTAAACGATTCCCGAAACGTGCCCGCCGTCACGCTTGCATCCGAACTCCGTCCCGATCTCTACGACTTCCTGAATGAAGCCGGCGTCAAGCTTGCGCACCCGCGCGAGCACTACGGCCTCTCGATCGTGCTCGGCGGCGCGGAAGCGAGCGCCGAAGATCTCGCCCGCCTCTACGGCACGCTCGGCAACGACGGCCTCCTGCGTCCGTTGGTGCGTCTCGCCGGCGAGGAACCCGCCGGAGCCAAGCCGATGCTTTCCCCCGAATCCGCCTGGATCGTGCGCCGCATGCTCGCCGAAGGCGGCGAAATGCTCAAGGTCGACGGCGTGCCTGTTCCGCTCCTCTGGAAGACGGGCACTTCCAACGGCTTCCGAGACGCATGGACCGCAGGCTACGCAGGCCGCTACATCATCGTCGTCTGGCTCGGCAACTTCAACGGCCGGCCCGATCCGTGGCTTCAGGGCGCACTGGTCGCCCAGCCCGTCTTCAGAAGCGCCGCAGTGCGCCTTCTCACGGACCGAGAGTTCGCCATGTCGAACCACGACGTGAAGCGCTTTGACGAACAGCCCGCCAGCGTCAAGGCCGAGCCCGTCTGCCGAGCGACCGGCGATCTGGCCACCGACGCACAAGGCCGCGTGCGCTGCACCGATACGGTCGACGCATGGTTCATCCCCGGCGTGAGTCCGATCCGAGACACCGGATTTCTCAAGGAAATTCTCTTAGACGAAGCCACCGGTCTTCGCGCATGCGAGGACGGCGAAGGCGTGAAGCACGTCTTTGTCGAATCCTGGCCTTCCGAATACCAGCAGCGATTCCTCGAAGCCGGCGTGGTCAAGCCCCCGCTCCCCGAATGGAAGTCCGAATGCCGTCCCGACGGCGCGGTCTCCGGCAAGCCTCCGGTCATTCTGAGTCCTCGCACCGGCACGCGCTACTACACGGGCACGGCCGGCCCCGGAATGGCCCGAATCGTCCTCAAGGCCAGCCTCGCGCCTGACGCCAAGCTTGTCTACTGGTTCTCCGACGACCGCTTCATCGGCGCCGCCAAGGCGGGCAAAGCCGTCGTCTGGAAGCCCGAGCCCGGCACACACCGCGTCACCGCCGTGGACGACCTCGGCCGCAGATCCCATCGAAAAGTGACCGTGAAGCAGCCGTAAATTCTTACGCTTTCCAACCAAAACAGCCGCATTCTTCCGAAAGAGATGCGGCTGTTTCAGTTTGGATTGAAAATAATCAGCGGCCGTCCTGGCGGCGCTTGGCCTTGCCGGCAAGGCCCGACATCCACGGGAATTCGGCTTCATGCGCCTTGCGGAACCGCTCGATCTCGTCCATGTCGCGCAGCGTGGCGGCGGTCATGTCAAGACCTTCCATCAGCATGTTTCGGTGTCGAGGCGCCACTTCGAAAGGCCAGGTTCTGCCGCCGATGCGGATTTCCTTCGCAACTAGGTCGACCGTCGCTTCAACGGGCGTCGTGTCGGAAAGCGCACCCATAATCTCGACCGATGCCTCGGGCGCGACCCTGCAGGCGAGAAGCCCGTTGTTGAAGCAGTTCGAATAGAAGATTTCGCCGAAGCCCGAAGCGATCACGGCACGAATGCCCATCTGCATGAGGCCCCAGACCGCATGTTCGCGGCTTGAGCCGCAGCCGAAGTTCGGACCGGCGGCGATGATCGCCGTCTTCTCAAAGCCCGGACGATTGAAGACGCAGTCCGTTCTGGGCGTGCCGTCCAGATTGCATCGCATGTTGAAGAAGGTGCCGCGGGCAAGCCCGGACTTGTCGATGCCGCGCAGGAACTGCTTGGGCATGATCTGGTCGGTGTCGCAATTGTCGATCGGAAGCGGAGCAGCGACGGCGGTGAGCGTGGTGAACTTTTCCATTTTCAGTCCTCCTCAAAGACGGCGCCAGTCGGTGAAGCGTCCGGTCACGGCCGCAGCGGCGGCCATCTGCGGGCTGACGAGGTGCGTGCGGGCGCCGCGGCCCTGACGTCCTTCGAAGTTTCTGTTCGTGGTGGAGGCGCAGCGAACGCCGGCCTCCAGAATGTCGTCGTTCATGCAGAGGCAGAGAGAGCAGCCGCTCTTTCTCCACTCAAAGCCCGCATCGCGGAAGATCCGGGCGATTCCCTCCTCTTCGGCCTGACGGCGCACCCACATGGATCCGGGCACCACCTGAGCGCGAACGCCGGGCGCCACATGCCGGCCCTTGAGGATTTCCGCGGCCGCGCGAAGGTCGGGCAGTCGAGCATTGGTGCAGGATCCGATGAAGACATGCTGAACCGGAACGCCTTCCATCGTCATCCCGGCGTCCAGTCCCTGATAGGCCAGGCCTCGCTCGGCGGCCGCGCGCGCAATCGGATCCTCAAAGGATTCGGGAGAAGGAATCGGCTCGTCAATGGCCGTGCACTGGTCGGGGCTCGTGCCCCACGTCACCATGGGCTTAACACCGGAAGCATCAATTGCGACCGTGCGGTCGTAAACAGCGCCCTCATCGGGCGAGAGCGTCTTCCAATAAGCACGGGCCGCTTCGAGCTCGCTGCCCGAAAGATCCGGCGCATGCGCCTCAACCCAGGCGGCCGTCCTGCCGTCCGGCGCAATAAGAGCGCCTCGAGCGCCCGCTTCGACAGTGAGATTGCAGAGCGTCATGCGCCCCTCGACAGAAAGCGCATCGATCGCCGTGCCCTGATATTCGACCACATGTGCGAGAGCGCCGCGGGCACTGATCGTGCGAAGAACTGTGAGCGCAAGATCCTTGGCCGTGGAGCCTTCGGGAAGCTCGCCGTCAATGCGCACGAGCATCGTCTTCGCAAGACGATAAACGAGCGTCTGCGTCGCGAGAATGTGTTCGATTTCGGAAGTGCCGATGCCAAAGCCGAGTGCGCCCAGCGCACCATGCGTCGTCGTATGACTGTCACCGCAGATGACGACCATGCCCGGACGAACCAGGCCCTGCTCGTCCACCACAACATGCTCGATGCCCTGATAAGGATCATTGGCGCCGTAGAAGGCGTCGATCCCGTTGCGGCGGCAGTTCGCCTCAAGGGTCTGAGCCTGCCTGAGCGATGCCGCATCCGCAATGACGCGGGGCGCCACGTCGGCGCTCGGAATGATGTGGTCAACGACGCAGAGATGCGCATCAGGCACCGGCGCGGTCACGCCGCGCTCGACCAGACCCGCAAAAGCCTGCGGGCTCGTGTATTCGTTGGCAAAATGAAGATCGACATAGAGCAGCACGGTGTTCGCGTCAATCGTGCGCACCACATGCTTGTCGAGGATCTTTTGGTAAAGCGTTGCGGCCATTTCGGCTTCTCCCAATACAACTCGCCTTTCCGAGGTAAAAGACGATGTTCAGCTTGACTATAGAAAATTTTATAAGCAAGCATAGATTATCGTATTAGGAAAAGTCCTGATTCGCATCTATTGATTCGGACGCATGAATGCGCCCTTGAGAAAACTCACCGAACAAGCCCGTACGGCCACTGTATGACGCCGAGGAAGTTCCTCACATCCCGATAGCCGCTGGCCGCCATGATTCGGCCGGCCATGTCGCTGCGGCGGCCGGAACGGCAGTAAACGAGCACGGTTTTATCAAGATCGGGGCATTCGGGGAGGATGCGGCCGGGCTGAACTTCGCCGAGCGGCACGTTGATGGCGCCCGGAACATGGCCAGAGGCGAATTCGCCGGGTTCTCGCACGTCAAGGATCACAACGTCGCCGTCCATCATGGCCTTGGCCTCCTCGGGCGTAATGGTGGAGAAGCCTTTGCAGTTCCGATCGTTCATGACGGACCTCATGAAAAAATGTTTATGAAAACGGCACGCGAGGAACCCGTGAAAAGCGTTCGTGCGCGTGCCGAATTGTATCAGGCGCGGTCGATCTCAGTCTTCGGCGGACTTGGCCTTCCTGGCGGCCTTGGCGGCCATCGCCTTTGCGTCGAGCTCGTCAAGGTATTCGGGCGTGATGTCGCCGGTCACGTAGCGGCCGTCAAAGCACGAGCAGTCGAAAAATTCGACGTTCGGATTCAGGCTGCAGAGCACCTTGTTGAGATCTTCGACGGGAGGATAGATCACGGCGTCTGCGCCGAGGATCTTGGCCACCTCTTCGGCGCTCTTGCCGTCGCCGCAGAGGAGTTCGGAACGGGTCGGCATGTCGATGCCGTAGACGTTCGGATACATGACGCGCGGTGCCGACGAAGCAACGAAGACCTTCGTAGCGCCGGCCTCGCGGGCCATGCGCACGATTTCGGTCATGGTCGTGCCGCGCACGATGGAGTCGTCGACAAGCAGAATGCTCTTGCCTTCAAATTCGACAGGCATGGCATTGAGCTTCTGGCGAACGCTCTGCTTGCGAACCGCCTGGCCGGGCATGATGAAGGTGCGTCCCATGTAGCGATTCTTGATGAAGCCTTCGCGGTACGGGAGGCCGAGCACCTGAGCAAGCTGCTGGGCACACGGGCGGGCGCTGTCGGGAATCGGCATCACGACGTCGATGTCCTTGAGATCCACGGCAGCCTTGACGTGTTCCGCC
>JAXZEJ010000034.1:0-2730 GCA_037424205.1 bacterium
TTCAGGAGCATCTAGATTCATTGTTCCTCAACCCGAATGAGTTTTTGGAGGACTGCGGAAGGGACTCATGAAGGATGCTCATCCGTTCATCAACCTTCAATCCATTTATCACGACGCCGAATGCACGTACAAACCGTACAGCCCTCTCCAGCAGCCGTTGACAAGGCCGCATCAAAACAATCAAACCGGTGCAGGTTTTAAAAGTTCTACTTATAATCGACGACATTCACTTTGGGAATGGCGTTCGATTTCGTTCGCGTTCCCGGCACTCCCGATTTCTGCGCCACCCAACCTTGTCAAGGCCGCCGATGATTACGAAACTGAAACCCGCTCTTTTTTCTCCGATCTCCCGCCGTCATTTTCTAGGCGCCGCCGGACTCACCCTTATGGCGCCGAGCGTCATGGCCAAGGCCGTCATGCGACCGTGGGCTGAGGAGGCCGCCGGCGCCGCCGCGCCTCTGGCCGCAGCCTGCGTCAATCATCCGTTCGTGAAGGGTTTGGCAGACGGCTCCTTGAGCGAGGAACGCTTCGTCTACTACATCGGCCAGAACATTCACTATCTGAAGGCGTATCAGAAGTCTCTTCGCATGCTCTCGAAGCGCTTGAAGAAGCAGGAACACCGCAAGCGCTTTGCCGCCTGGGCCGATGAAACGGCCGAAACGGAAGCCTATACGCGCGAAGTTTTCAAGTCATTCAATCCGCGTCTAAACGACGTGCTGCTCATCTCGCCGACCACGCAGCTCTACATGGGCTGGGAAGCCCAGGCCGTGGCATTCATGCCTGTTCATGAAGCAGTGGCAGCCGTCCTCCCGTGCTTCTGGAGCTACGGCGAAGTCGGCAAATACGTCGCCAGGACCAAGAAGACCGAAAACAACCGCTACGCCGACTGGATTGCCGGCTACGGCGATCCGGCCTACGAAAAGACGGTTGACCTGGCCATGGGCATCGGCAACGACATTGCACTCGGCCTGACGCCAGAGGAACGCATGTCCATGACTGCCGCATTCCTGCGCTCCAACCGCCTTGAATGGATGTTCTGGGATGCCGCCTGGCGCCTGGAAACCTGGCCCGCCATCCAGTAACTTCTCAAAAAATACCGGTGCCCGTGAATCTCATTTGAATTCACGGGCTTTTT
Organism: bacterium; assembly: GCA_037424205.1. Classification (GTDB taxonomy): domain Bacteria; phylum Pseudomonadota; class Gammaproteobacteria; order Burkholderiales; family Burkholderiaceae_F; genus Sutterella. The sequence continues at coordinate 1,136 of JAXZEJ010000034.1, forward strand.
TTCAAGAAGTCCGTATTCTTCCCTGCACTTTACGAATTCAATTCCCTATCAGGAATCAAATCAACACACTGCAAAACCATCTCACTTCAGTCCGCGCAGCCTCCACCCCCCTGCCGGCCTCGATCAGATCCGAATCCTCACCGAAGGAAGTTCCCAGCAGAAGTCCGATCGGCCTTCCCGATTCCTCCTTCCCGATCGGCACCGTCAAGGACGGCGCTCCGGAAATCGACCACCAATCCACAAACGACAGTGACGCAACGGCATCCGCCTGCGTTTCTTCAAGCAGATCGTCAATTTGAGTCCTTGCCCGGCCGATGCTTTCTTCGGCAATGCGGTCGATCTCATCCTTGGAAAGCATGGTCATCGCCAAGGCGTCGTCCAGGCGGTCCATGCCGAACGGACGAGCATCGGGATGGCTGCGGTAGCATTCGCAGAGTCCGGCGAACGAATGCGGCGTTTCAGCACCCGCGTAGCGTCCGAGCAGATCGTCCATGTCGTTTCGAATGTCGAGCGACGTGATGAGCTTGTAGTTGAAGTCGGGCTCTTCCAACGGCGCCGGAACAAGGTCGGCAGCCTCATGCAGCCACTCCGGCAGCGAGGCAGTCGCCTCCTCGCCTCCTAGGACGGCCAGTCGCAGTCTTCCCCTGCCCGTCGCCTGCTTCTCATCCTTGTGAATTCGACGATCAGCGCTCAACGTTGCCGGATCTTCGGGATCCTCGCCCATCATCAGTTGAGCAACGGCTGACGCGACGTCAACGGTTCGTGCGATAACGCCGGGCGCGTCCAAATGGTGCGAAATCGGAACAATGCGCGTACGCGAAATCAGACCTCTGGTCGGCTTGTAGGAAACCACGCCGTTTGCAATGCCCGGGAGCGTGAGGCTGCCTCGGGTTTCCGTGCCGAGCGCCGCGTCGCAGAGTCCGGCCGCAACCGACACGGCCGAGCCGCTGCTCGAGCCTCGCGGCGCGAAGTCGCCGTGCGGATTCTTCGGGAAGCCGCCCATGTGCGAATAGCCGAGATGAGAGTTCCGAGTCGTCAGAAAGCCCGCGAGCTCCGTCATCGACGTCTTGCCGAACACGTCGCATCCGGCCCGGCGAAGCAGGCCCACGCAGGGAGCGTCCGGCAGCATCAGATTGCGAAGCGCCTCGGAACCGGCATCCGTCGGAAATTCCGACGTGCCGATGTTGGCCTTGGCCAAAATGCGAAAGCGGGCGTCTTCTGCGGGCTTGCGCCAGACTTCCACTGCCCGGAGCTCCTTTGCATAGCGAAGAAGCCGGTCGTTCATCATCTTGGGAGTCAGTATTCCATTCAGCGGGAAGAGCGCGGAAGACATGGCGGAACCTCATGCGGCAAAACCCGGCAGCCGTCTCAAAACAGCGGCGCCGTACATGGGCAACATTATCCATGATCACGGAGCGTTTTGCGCTTTTCCCTGATGCTCTGAACAATTCAAAAATCATTCCCTTCCGAAACCCTTCGCAGTACAATGGTTTAAGGCTCTTCAATAAAGACCGCAATGCCGGTCCCGAGCCTTCCGACTTCAACATTTACCAGCGAGAACAACCATGAGCACAACCGCCGTATCCAGCCTTTCC
>JAXZEJ010000035.1:0-1572 GCA_037424205.1 bacterium
CGGCTTTCCTTCAAAGCGCGAACTTCGTAAGTTTTTTGAGTGCCTTTGAATTCACTCTTGAAACTGCCGATGTTCACACTTATCGGTTCGTTGATTCTGATTTTTAAAGAGCAGTGCTTCGTAAAGCACAGAATTGAGAGTTTAGCAACTCATCAACTCTTTGTCAAATTTATTTCGTTGGCGACTCGTTGTCGTCAGCGAAGGATGCGTATTAAACACCCTTCAAAAGCGTTTGTCAAACATTTCGCTCAAAATACGTATTTCTACGTAGTTTTCTTCGTCTCAAGCCTTTCCTCCCTTCTCATGTCGACTTTCGCCTTGGTCATCTCCCGCGATTCGATGTATCTTTGCTTCGGCGCCTTTCGCGCACGTTCCATTCATTCCATTCTCACCAAACCAAATGAAGCTATTTGCTGCGCTGGCTCTGATTCTGGCCGCCACGCTTGAAATGCGCGGCCCGGTCACGGCCGTAGGTCCCCTGGCCGGGCGTCTGACCGAGGAGCTCGGCCTCTCGCCCTCCGAATACGGTCTTGTCGCCGCGCTTCCGATCGCAGCCTTCGGGCTCTTTTCCTTTGCCGCGCCTCCGGCCGCCCGCCGCTTCGGGCTTTACGGCGCCGCCATTCTCTTTCTGGCCGTGCTTGCGCTCGGCGGATTCGTCCGCGCCGTCCCCGCTTATCCGCCGCTCCTTCTCGGCACTCTTTTGATCGGCATCGGCATTGCCGCGCTCAACGTTCTCATGCCCGTCGTCGTCAAGTCTCAGGACGAAGCGAAAACCGGCTTGCTGCTCGGCCTCTATACGGGCGTCGTCGGCCTCTCGGGCTCGATCGGCGCACTCACCTCGCATCCGCTTGCGGGCCTCACCGACTTCACGCAGTCCGCGTTCCTCGCCTGGGGCTTCTTCGGCGTTCTCGTCCTTCTTCTCTGGCTTGCGAAATTCAGGCACGCGTCGGGCCACGCCTCCGTGCTGCTGAGCGCTCCATCCCTCAGGCGGCATCCCGGCGCCTGGGCGGTCACCGCCGTCATGGGCCTTCAGTCTCTTCTCATCTATACGGTCGCCGCATGGCTTCCGCCCTTTCTTGAAACCAAGGACATCGGCGCCGACATGGCCGGCGCTGCCCTTGCGCTCTATCTGGTCTCCGGCCTTCCCGCCTCCATTCTCACCGACCGCTTCATGAAGTTCTGCGGCCCCGAATGGGCATCCGAAGTCCTGATGTCCCTCTCCTACCTCGCCGGCCTCTGGTGCTGGACGCTCGGCGGCCCGTGGATCTTCCTCGGCAGCGTTCTTGCCGGCGCACCTCAGGGCTCGATGCTCTCCGTCGCCTTCATTCTGATGGCTCGAAAAACCCGCACCTCCGCCCACATGCTCGGTCTTTCCGCGCTGAGCCAGGGCGTCGGCTATCTCGGTGCAGGCTTTGGCCCGCTCATCTTCGCCATGCTTCTGCCCGCCGGCTGGAGCGCTTCGCTTCTCTTCGTCGCCTTCATCATCGCGCTCTGGTCGGCCGCAGGCTTTGCAGCCTCTCGATTTGCCGAAATCCATCCGTAAGCATTACCCGCTGCGCCTTTCGCCTATTC
>JAXZEJ010000036.1:0-13074 GCA_037424205.1 bacterium
CGACGCTCTTCCGATCTGCAGGAATTCCGGCATGTTGCTGATAATCTGCAGAGCGATATGGCGAAAACGGTTGCCGGCGGCTTCCGTTGGCTTGTCGATAAGAACTACAGCGAGAAGGCGAACATTGCCGCGACGGATGCCATCGAGCTGATGAAGGCCTTTCTTGCTCAAGCGCAGGTCATCAACACGGGCAATGCCGAGATCAGGGAGATCTACGACCATACGGCGCTGAATCTGCGCGAGCTTCCCGGAGGCCCCGACGGGATGTTGGACAAGCTTAAATCCATGTCCGGGGGGGCAATCTCTGAAATTGAAGCCGAGCTCGCGAACGTCGCTCCGGGGCCTTCGAACGAAGCCAGCGATGCGGTTCGCGGTGCCTGGAACCGTTATAAGGATGAAGCGGATTCTTCGTCCATCGGCGGCATGCTGCCCGTCTGGCTGGTCGACAACGCCGATGCCGTTCTGGCGGCGACCCGGGCCAACAAGGGGCAGCCGCCGACGATCTCTCAGATGTGGGATGTACTGACCGGAGGCGGCTTGGGCAGGATGCCCGGCGCGATCAAGAAGGGCGACATGGGACTTCTCCTGGATGCCGTTCATGCCGGCTATCAGCGGTTGGTGAAGACGGCGGCTCCGGACATGTCTGATTCAGCGGCTGCGAACATCCTGCCAAGCTTTTATGATGCGCATCTGCCGCTTTCCAAACTGATTGCGCTTGCCAAGCCGGGCAGCAAGGAGCTCGACAAGAGCGATGTTCACGGGGATCTTGGGATGAGCTCGCTTCGAAGCTATGATGCCCGCCACGCCTACGGGCTTTGCACCGACTTCCGCCGTCAGGGTCGGCAGTCAACGCTCACCTTCCGAAGAAGCGACGGACAGGAAATGGTTGTGCATCCTCAGTGGATTCCCGACGAAGACAACAAGCCGGACAATCCGATCTTCCAGGGCATCATCGGTTTCTGGCGCGACATGACGCAGAGCGACGCTCAGCTGCGCCGTCTCGGACAGGCCTTCTCGCAGGCTTCGCTCATCATGCCTCGCGTCCTGAGCCAGGTCTTCCCCGGCGTTCAGTACAGCGAACACGGCAATTTCGCCATGACCGCCGAAGCCCGTGCCGACGGCACGATCGTCGTCGACATCAGTACGGCGCCGGACGCGCCCGTGGCCCTTCGCGAGCAGTTCGTCATCCAGCCGGACGGAACGCACGAGTGCACGGTCTTCAACATTCGTAGAGGCCGGGCCAACTAACCTTTTTCAGTCATGATACTGAAGGCGCCGTTCGATTTTCTTATCGGACGGCGCCGCTTTTTGGCAAAAGGTCTGTAGAATGCCGAGCACTTGGCCTTGAATTTTCAGAAAGTCGATCATATAATTAGCCGACTAACAAAAAGGCATTCCATGCCGTCATTTGAGGATTTTGCATGACCAAGCGACTCATGCCGACCCGCGAGAATCTTCGCCGGGTTCACAACGGCACCGCCATCTGCGAGGAGGACATCGCGGGCGTTGAGATGATGCTCTATCTGATTCGCGCCGCCGATGTCGTTCGCGAGTTCGTGTACGCCGACCTTAACAAGCGCGGTCTCACGGAGGGCAAGTTTGCGCTTCTGATGACGCTTCTTGACGCCGGCGGTCCCCTGCCGGTCGTGGAGCTGGCCAATCGCGTGGGCGTCTCCGCACCGACCACCTCCGTCATGGTGGCTCGAATGCTGCAGGCCGAGAAGCCCCTGATCGCCAAGGTTCAGTCAAAGGATGACGCACGCTCTTCGCTCGTCGAGCTGACCGCCGAGGGCAGGGCCGTCATCGCGGCAGAGCTTCCCGTCAACACGGCCCGGGTGGCCGACTTTGCGCGCAGCCTCTCCGGCTCCGAGCGCGAACACATGATCGAGATGCTCAAGAAGCTGGTCGCCGACCGGTGATCTGACCTGGCTTGCGCATCATTCTGAGGACCGCCCCTCGGCGGTCTCTCTTTTCCAACGATAATTAGCCGACTAACAAAAAATGACGCTTTCCATCAAGCAGAAAAAAGATATTCTTCGAACCGCCGCGGGCTTTGCCGCAGTTCTGGTCGTTGCAAGCGGGCTCATCTGGCTCGGCAACCGCAACGATGCAGTCTCGGAGGGCGAAAGGCTCAAGTCCGGAATTTTGACGGCTCATCAGATCAAGGTAGCCTTTGAACAGGTGGGCGGCAGAGTCGTCGAACGCCCGGTCGCAGAGGGCATCGAGGTTGCTGCGGGCGAAGTCCTCCTCAAGCTCGATTCGACCGACATCGACATCTCGCTCGAGTCGACTCAGGCGCAAATCCGTCAGACGGAAGCTCAGATGAAGCTCACGCAGCAGGGCATCGATCTGGCGCTTTATCAGGCCGATGCGGCCGAGCGGACCCTGTGGCGCAGGATCGAGGCTGCGGAAGCCTCCCGCAAGTCCGCAGAAGCCGCGCTTGTGCGCGCCAAGGCCGACTGGGACCGCACGGCGGGTCTTTTCCCGAAGGGCGCCGTCTCCCGCTCCGCCTATGATGCGTCGAAGGCCGCCTGGATTGCGGCCCGCGAGGCGCTTTCTTCGGCCGAACGGTCGGTTGACGCTCTCGCCGTCGGCGCAACGAAGGCCGACCGTGCGAAGCTTCTGAAGACGGGGTCGGCCGAAGGCATGCGTCTGGATGAAATTGTCACTTCGAGGCAGGCGGCGGAAAACTCCCGCACCAATCTTGAAGTGCTTGCGGCCGGACGTGCTCAACTGGAGTCTGCTTTGAAGCAGCTTGAGGTTAATCGCGGCCGCCTGACGTTGAAGGCCCCCGAAAACGCCAAGGTGCTTGACGTGCTCTTTGAAAAGGGCGAGCTGATTGCGCCCTCTACGCCTGCCGTGCTGCTGGAGACCGATCGCCTCTACGTCGACATTTATGTGTCCGAAGCCAAGCTCGGCACGCTTCGGGAAGGCTCGGCGGTCCGCTGCCATTCGCCGGCGCTCGGCAAGGATGTTGACGGCGTGGTGCGGCTTGTCGATGCGGCTCCGGACTTCGCGGACCTGAAGATGACTCGCGAGCGCGGCCAGGCCGATCTGAAGCTTTTCAAGGTTCGCATCGACGTGCCGAGGGCCGAGGGCCTTCTCGCCGGCATGACGCTTGATGTCGAGGTGCTGCCGTGAAGCGCTTTTTCCTTCGCTGTGCCGCAAGCATCGCCGAGGAGTGCGAAGCGATGGTGTCGGGACACTTTGTTCCTTATCAGAAGCTGGGCGTCCTTGTGGCCGTCATCACAAGTCTGGTCTTTTCGATCATTGTGAGTCATGACGTGGTCTTCGAAGCACCTGTGGCAATTGTCGATCTTGACGGCAGCCGCTGGTCCGCCGAACTCATCCAAAAGATCAATGCGTCGGCATATATCAGCGTCAAGGAGGTTACTCACTCGCCCGCTGACGCGCGTGAACTCACGAAGCACGATCGCGTGCAGGCGGTGTTTGTCATCCCGAAGAACGCTCAGGCCGAGCTCGCGCGCGGAAGGCGCAGCGTGAGGCTCGGCGCCATGCTCGACGACTCTAACACCGCTCAGAACGGCGAACTGCTCGGACAGGTCAACGAAATTGTGGCGGAACTGTCGGCAGAGGTCGCGGTGAGTCGCCAGGACGGCGTTTCGTCGCTTGGAAAGAATCAATCGGAGACGGAGGCCATGCTCTCGCCTCTGCGCGTTGCCTTTCGCTACCTGAGCAATCCGACGGGTCAGGGTGCGACGGGGACCGTCATCAGCTTTTTGCTCTTTTTCTCGCTCATGTACCACGGCCTGACGAGCCTCATGATCGTCGGCCGCCTGCGCGTGACGCAGCAGTGGGAGTCAAAGGTCCTTTCCGGCACGCTCGCGGCCTTTCTGGCCCGCGGCATTCCGTATGCCTTCATCTACACGACGGTCGTGATGGCGGCAATCGCCATCCTGACAATCTTCGGGCAGCTTCGCTTTGCGGGCACTCCCGTCATCTTCGTTCTTGCGCTCTTCTTTGGCGCTTTGGCAAACACTTGGGTGGCATTCCTGCTCTCCTGGGGAGCTACGAATCCGGGGGCGGGCGCGAGCCGCATGATCTTCCTGGTGCCGCCGGGCTTCATCCTTGGCGGTGCGACGATGGCTTTGGGCTTTGTGCACGGTTGGGTCTACGCCGTCTCGCATGGCATCCCGCTCGTGTGGATCTTCAAGTTCTGGCGCGATGTCGGGCTGCGCGGCATGGGCTGGAGCGACATGTGGGGGCTGATCGGCGCCTTCCTTTGCTACCTGGTTTTCCTTGCGGCGCTTGTCAGCATTCGCTTCTGGCGTGATGAGGTGAAGGCTCGGGAGGCGCTTCGCGAGTCCTGGGAGGCGCTGAGCGAAATTGAGAATCGCAATGAGAACAATGCGACTTCGCCTTCGACTGCTGCCTGATCTTGGTCATCTCCGAGACTTCGTCTGATGACGGGCATTTCAATGCAAAGCGGGACGCCTTTCTGATGGAAGGCGTCCTGCTTGCTTTAGCTCGGAGACAGCCGGAAGGCTTATGGCCTGAAGTCCGGAAGCTCCGATTCGCCCATGAGGAAGATGTCGACCGCTCTGGCGCAGCGGCGGCCCTCGCTCATGGCGCGCACGACGAGCGACTGGCCGCTTCGCGCATCGCCGCATGCAAAGACGCGTGGGGCGGATGTGGCAAAGGGCGCAGCCGATCCTTCAATGCCGGCTTTTGCATTGCCTCTGGCATCGGTCTCGACCCCGAAGGCCTTGAGCAGGCCCTGAGCCGGGTGCTGGAAGCCCATCGCCAGAAGCACGCGCTGGCACGGGATCTCGAAGGAGGAGTCGGGACTTTCTGAGGGCGTGAAGCGTCCGTCGGCGCCGAGACTCCACTTGAGTTTGACGCAGCGGACGCCCCGCACTTCGCCCTTGTCGTTGAGGAGAATCTCCTTGGTCGACGTTTCCCACAGGCGTTCACAGCCTTCTTCCTGAGACGTGGAGGTGCGGAGCTTCCTCGGCCATGCGGGCCAGCTCTGAGACTTGTCTTCCTTCTCGGGCGGCATGGGTGCAAGGTCGAGCTGATAGATGTTGCCCGCGCCCTGACGGCGTGAGGTGCCGACGCAGTCGCTGCCGGTGTCACCGCCGCCGATGATGACGACGTCGCAGTTCTTGCAGTCGACGGCATGCTTCTTGACCATGCCGGCGTCCACTCGGTTTTGCTCCTGCAGAACGTCAAGAGCAAAGAAGACGCCCTTGCCCTCGCGTCCGGGGATCTTGAGGTCACGCGGCACTTCGGATCCGCTGGCGAGCACGACGGCGTCGAATGACTTGAGAAGCTCGTCCGCCTTCACGCTCTTTTTCGCAGAAGAATGCACCCCCGACTCGATCTTTGAGCCGCCCACAACGGTCGACAGTTCAAACCTCACGCCTTCGGCCTCGATCTGCTTGAGGCGGCGATCCAAAAGGCTCTTTTCAAGCTTGAAGTCCGGGATGCCGAAGCGCAGAAGCCCGCCGGGCAGCTCGGCCTTTTCATAAACCGTGACCTTATGGCCGACCCTTGCAAGCTGCTGGGCGCAGGCAAGGCCTGCAGGCCCTGAGCCTACGACTGCCACGCACCTGCCGGTCTTCACGGAGGCAGGCTCCGGTTTTACCCAGCCCGAGCTCCATGCCCGGTCGATGATGGCGCGCTCGATCGTCTTGATGCCGACGGCGGCGTCTTGAAGGTAGTACTGCATGCATCCCGCCTCGCAGATGGCGGGACAGACGCGGCTCGTGAATTCCGGAAAGGAGTTTGTGGAGGAAAGGCATTCCCATGCCTGAAGCCACTTGCCGTCACGGACCAGCCGGTTCCAGTCGACCATGCGGTTGTGAAGCGGACAGGAGGCTGAGCAGAAGGGCGTGCCGCAGTGAAGGCAGCGGAGGCTCTGCTCATGAATTTCCTCGTCCGTGAGCGGAATTGTGAATTCCTTGAAGCTCTTGATGCGTTCTTCCACAGGGAGGTGGCCAAACTCGATGCGCTGAGTGTTTGCAGTCATGAAGTTCTCCTTATGCCTTTGCCTGCAGGACGGCGCGGTACTGCAGCGGGATGACCTTGACGAAGCGTGCGCGGGTGCTCGACCAGTGCTCAAGAAGCTCGGCCGCAAGCGGCGAGCCCGTGTAGAGCAGGTGGCGGCTGACAAGACGCTTCAGAAGCTCTTCGTCCGTGCAGCCCATGTGCCAGGTGCGCGGATCACTCGTGCGGCACTGGTCGTCATGGCTGACGACTCTCTCGAGAGCAACGGACTCGGCATTGCAGTTCGCCTCGAAGGTGCCGTCGGCATCGAAAACAAAGGCGACGCCGCCCGACATGCCGGAGGCAAAATTGCGGCCCGTCGGACCGAGGACGACCGTCGTGCCGCCCGTCATGTACTCGCAGCCGTGATCGCCGCAGCCTTCGGTGACGGCGCTCGCGCCCGAGAGGCGAACGGCAAAGCGTTCGCCGACGACGCCGGCGAAGTACGCCTCGCCGCTCGTGGCGCCGTAGAGCAGCGCATTGCCGGCGATGATGTGCTTGGCCGGGTCGCCGTGGAGGTCCGACGGAGCCCGTACGATGATGCGGCCTCCTGAAAGGCCCTTGCCGACATAGTCGTTGGCCTCGCCCGACAGGTCGAGCGTGAGGCCCTTGGCTGCAAAGGCGCCGAAGGACTGGCCGGCCGTTCCGTGAAGGGCAATGTGAATGGTGTCGTCGGGAAGTCCGTCGGCCCCGTATTTCATGACGATCTCATGAGAGATCATGGCGCCTACGGATCGATTCACATTCCTGACAGGCTTTTCGATCAAGACTCGTTCGCCCTTTTCGAGCGCGGGTGCAAGCTGCGGGAGAAGCGCATGATCCAGGCTCTTTTCCAGATGATGATCCTGTGTCTGCGTATGGCGGCATTCTTCCGGAACGGTGCTTGGACGATAGAGGAGTCTGGAAAGATCGATGCCCTTGGCTTTCCAGTTGTCGACGTCGTCTTTCTGGGCGAGCAGATCGGCTCGGCCGATCAGATCCTCAAACTTTCTGATGCCGAGTTCGGCCATGATTTGGCGCGCTTCTTCGGCAACGAAGAAAAAGTAGTTGACGACGGCGCCCGGCTGACCCCGGAAGCGCTTTCTCAGCTCCGGATCCTGCGTGGCGATGCCGACCGGGCAGGTGTTCAGATGACACTGGCGCATCATCATGCAGCCTTCGACGACAAGCGGAGCCGTGGCAAAGCCGAACTCGTCCGCGCCGAGAAGGGCGCCGATGACGACGTCGCGCCCCGTTTTGATCTGGCCGTCGATCTGGATGGCTACGCGGGGGCGAAGGTTGGAGAGGACGAGCGTCTGCTGCGCCTCTGCAAGCCCGAGCTCCCAGACGCTGCCGGTGTGCTTGATCGAGGAGAGCGGGCTCGCGCCCGTGCCGCCGTCGTGACCCGAGATGACGATGTGGTCGGCCTTGGCTTTGACTACGCCCGCCGCCACGGTGCCTACGCCCGACTCGGCGACGAGCTTCACGGAGATGTCGGCTTTGGGGTTGGCATTCTTGAGGTCGTGAATCAGCTGCGCCAGGTCTTCAATCGAGTAGATGTCGTGGTGCGGAGGAGGTGAAATCAGCCCAACGCCGGGTACCGAGTATCGAAGCTCGGCGATGTATTCGCTCACTTTGTGGCCGGGCAGCTGGCCGCCTTCGCCGGGCTTGGCGCCCTGGGCCATCTTGATCTGGATTTGGTCCGCGCTTGCAAGATACTGTGCGGTCACGCCGAAGCGGCCGGATGCCACCTGCTTGATCTTTGAGCGAAGGCTGTCGCCTGCCTCGAGCTTCACGTCGGCTACGATCCTGTCGCGGCCGAGCACGTCTGCGAGCGTCTGGCCGGCCTTAACCGGAGACTTGCCGGTCTTCATTTCGACTTCATAGCGGCGGACGTCCTCCCCGCCTTCACCAGTTGAGGATTTGGCGCCGAGGCGGTTCATGGCTACGGCGAGCGTGGCGTGCGCTTCCGCAGAGATGGAGCCGAGACTCATGGCGCCGGTGGCAAATCGCTTGACGATTTCCTTGGCGGGCTCGACCTCGTCGAGCGGGACGGGCGTGCAGACTTCGGTCTTGAATCGAAGAAGGCCGCGAAGCGTCATCTGGCGGCTCTGCTGGTCGTTGATGATGGCTGCATATTCCTGATACGATTTCCAGTTCTTTTCGCGGGAGGCCTTCTGAAGCTTGACGATCGCCTCCGGCGTCCACATGTGTTCTTCGCCATTCGCTCGCCAGGCATAGTCGCCGCCAGTGGGGAGGCCCGGGTGCAGCGAAGGATTGACGCTGTATGCGGCCTTGTGCCGGTTGACGGCTTCCTGCATGATGTCAAAGAGGCCAAGTCCTCCGATCGAGGATGGCGTACCCTTGAAGAAGCGGTCCACAAAGTCGGCTTTGAGTCCGAGCGCCTCGAAATTTCTCGAGCCGCGATAGCTCATCATGGTCGAGATGCCCATCTTGGCCATCACCTTGGTCAGGCCTTTCCCGATGGCCTTCACATAGTGGGCCGCGGCATCCTCCGCAGTAAGCCCGTATTGGGCGGCAAGCGTTCGAAGCGTCATGAGCGCCATGTAGGGATGAACCGCTTCAACGCCGTAGCTCAGCAAAAGCGCAAAATCGTGCGTTTCCACTGCAGTGCCGGTGCTCACGACAAGGCCGGTGGTCGTGCGCAGGCCTTCGGCAATCAGATGCTGATGCAGCGCCGAAATGGCCAAAAGGGCGGGGATTGCCACGCGATCCTTCGAAACCGCTTCGTCGGAGACGATCAGGAGCGTGTATCCGAGCTTGACCGCGTCGACCGCCTGAGCGCAGATCCCGGCAAGACAGGCCTCGACGCCGGCACTGCCCCAGACAGCCGGGTAGGTGATGTCGATGACCTTGCTTCGCATCTTCCCGGAGGTGTAGTCCGAGATGGACAGAAGCTTCTTCATCTCGATGTCGGTGAGAACGGGCTGCGACACTTCGATGCGGCGAGCCTGCCTGACGTCGGTGATGTCAAGAATGTCGGGCTTGGGACCGATGTAGCTGATGAGACTCGTGACAATGTCTTCACGGATCGGGTCGATCGGGGGATTCGTCACCTGAGCGAAAAGCTGCTTGAAGTAGGAGGACAGACACTGGGTCTTCTTGGAGAGAACCGGAAGAGAGACATCAGTGCCCATGCTGCCGATCGGCTCCATGCCCTTTTGGGCCATCGGCATGAGGATGAGATCCAACTCTTCCTGAGTCATGCCGAAGACGCGCTGAAGCTCATTCACGCGGTCGGGAGAGGCTTCCGCCTGCAGTTCGGGCTGCACGAGATCGGACAGCTTCAGGCTCAAGCGGCTTACCCAGTCGCGGTAGGGCATGGCGAGAGCAAGCTGGCTCTTGATCTCTTCGTCTTCGATGATGCGGCCGCGGCTGGTGTCGACGAGAAGCATTTTCCCGGGCGCAACACGCCACTTGCGGCGCAGCCTGCTGTCCGGTATGGGGAGAACGCCGGCTTCGCTGGCGAGCACCAGCGTGTCGTCATCGGTGAGCGCATAGCGTGCGGGTCGGAGACCGTTTCGGTCGAGAATCGCGCCGACCTGAACGCCGTCGGTAAAGACGATGGCTGCAGGACCGTCCCAGGCTTCCATCATCGGAGCATGATAGGCATAGAAGGCTCTTTTGTCGGGATCCATCGTCGTCGACTTTTCCCAGGATTCCGGGATGAGCATGAGCATTGCCTGTGCCAGAGAGAATCCCGACATCACGAGCAACTCGAGGGCGTTGTCGAGACTTGCGGTGTCTGACTGTCCGTCGTAGATGAGCGGCACAAGCTTGCGGATGTCGTCGCCGAGAACCGGAGACTGCCAGACGCGTTCGCGCGCCCTGATCCAGAAGCTGTTGCTTTTGATCGTGTTTATTTCACCGTTATGGGCGATGTAGCGGTATGGATGCGCCAAAGGCCAGGCGGGAAAGGAGTTGGTCGAGAAACGCTGATGGACGAGCGCAATGGCGCTCTTTACCTCCGATTGCTGCAGATCAAGGTAATACTCGCCGACTTGATCGGCCAGCAGCAGGCCCTTGTAGACCACGGTGCGAGTGCTCATCGAAGGAACGAAGTACTCGGATCCGTGCGTCAGCTTCAGGTCCTGAATTCGGTGCGAAGCGGTTTTTCGGATGATATAAAGCTTGCGCTCAAGCGAAGTCTGAACCATGACGTCAGGACCGCGGCCGATGAAGATCTGACGGATGACGGGAGCGCTCGCCTTCACCGTAGGACTCATCTTCATGGAGTGGGATACGGGTACGTCTCGCCAGCCGAGCACGACCTGGCCTTCGCGGCGAACCGATCTTTCCAACTCCTGTTCGCACGCTGCGCGGGACGCCGGCTCCTGCGGCAGGAAGATCATGCCGACGCCGTAGTCGCCGAAGTCGGGCAGCTCGACGCCCTGGGCACGCATCTCCTTGCGGTAGAAGGCATCCGGGATCTGAATCAAAATGCCGGCGCCGTCGCCGCATAGCGGATCGGCGCCTACGGCGCCTCGATGATCAAGGTTGTGCAGGATCAGCAGGGCATCTTCGATGACTTTGTGCGATGCCTTGCCCTTGATCGAGACTACGGCTCCAACGCCGCATGCATCGTGCTCGAAGTCCGATCGGTAAAGTCCCTTGAGGGCGGCTTCTCGTCGCGCCTCTTCCTTGGGTAGGGTCATGATTTGGCTCTCCAGTAGCTCAAAGTGGGGGAATTCCCGTCCGTGAAAGGGACACGCCGTCGGCGTTTTCGGAGAGGAAACAGAGAGATGGTGCATCAAAAAGGTTCTGCGTAGTTGCTTGTGCCGCAGAGTTTTTTTGAAATATGCGCAAAGGCGGGATGGCAAAATGCCTAGATCGGGCACTATGTCTTAGGAGGGATGATGTAGAGACTCACCAACTCTAATTGCTTTACCGTAGTCGTATCACTGATGTGTATTAGCGATTTTGGTTTGATTTAAAGCCTGCGATTCGGAGGCCAGGTCAACCCATCCGCCTTCGCTTGAGGATGTCGAGATCGAAGGTTCGAGAGCCTGAGGTGAGGATTTGACGATTGAGGGCGTCTTTTGACTGTCGGCCGTAGGAACGGACGTGTCTTCAGTGCGGGAATTCGGGGCGGGATCAATCGTCGACCGGGCACCCTGCCGGGCAGTGCCGGCTGCATCGGGAACGATCCTGAGGAGAGACTGCTTTGCTCGAGTAGCCCAGCCGGAGCGTTCCCACCAGGGGGCGGCACGCTCGGCCGCCTCCATCCTTCTGATTTCCTCTTTGGAGATGCTGTCGAGCGTCCGATTCCTGAGGCAGGCGGTCGAGTGCCGGCTTTTCATGCGGGCGAGCTCCGCTTCGAGAGGCGAGGCGAGCGTAAAGCGGGTGCTGATGATGTCGGAGATGTGGCGGTTGACGAAGCCGATGCAGTCCTCGGGCTTTGTCGAATCAAGCGATGCGATGTATGCCTTGAGATCCTCTGCGAGCGCAGGATCGTCCATCGGCAGTGCTGCCTGAGCTGTAACGGCAAGGCCCGTGCTGAGAAGGACGAGGAGGTGCTGTAGCTTGATCATCGCAGAAAATGGAAGAAACTCAATAACTAGAGCATAACGTTTTTTCCTTCGGAGGCAAAGCGAAAAATTCTCTTGAGAAAGGCTTGCCGGGACTTGCTCTTATTATTGAGTTGCGATTAATTCTTGCGATTATGAGAGCATATTGTTAATGTGAGGGCGCTTGAAAAATGGCTGGAATGACTCAGCTCATTTCTGAGAGATGGCCCCAACAACTTGCTCTTTCTCCGTGCAGGCGGGGATGTTTCTTTCCGATGAAGTGTGAGTACGAACAAAGCGGGCCGCTTCATGTGAAGCGGCCCGCTTTGCGTTGGCTGTCCTGAGTGCCGATCTTTTATCGGTATTTTTCCGGGAACGTCATGTCGCTGTAGCGCACGAAGCGGCAGCCCGTGACGAGCTTGTAGCCGAGCCAGATGGCGAGGAAGAGCGGAATGCCGATGTAGGTGGCGACCACGCCTGCCCAGTCGATCGTGCCGGCGAGGAATGCCTGGTAGTTCTGGCCGAGCATGATGATCATGCAGAGCGCAAAGGCAAAAAGCGGGCCGAACGGATAGAAGCTGGATTTGTAGGGCAGCTTGTTGACGTCGTAGCCGTTCATGACGTAGCCGCGGCGGAAGCGGTAGTGGCTGATGGCGATGCCGAGCCAGGCGATGAAGCCGCTCATGCCGGACGTGTTGAGCAGCCAGAGGTAGACGGACTGGTTGTCGAAGAGAGACGTCAGGAAGCAGAGGCCGGCGACCGCAGTCGTGGCAAAGAGCGCATTGCGGGGGACGCCGGAGGCGGAAAGCTTGCCGAAGATCTTCGGGGCCGAGCCCTGGTTCGCGAGCACGAAGAGCATGCGCGTGGAGGCGTAGAGGCCCGAATTGCCGGCAGAGAGAACCGACGTGAGGATCACGGCGTTCATGAGCGCGGCGGCCGAGAGAAGGCCCGCATGCTCAAAGACGAGCGTGAAGGGACTTACGGCGATGTCGGCCAGATCGTTGCGAAGCAGGCGCGGGTCCGTGTAGGGAATGATCAGGCTGATGACGAAGATCGAGAGAATGTAGAACAGAAGGATTCGCCAGAAGACCTGGCGGACGGCCTTCGGAATGTTCTTTTCGGGGTGTTCGGTTTCGCCTGCGGCAATGCCGATGAGCTCCGTGCCCTGGAAGGAGAAGCCGACCACCATGGCAACGCCGATCAGTGCGGGAAAGCCGCCTGCGAAGGGTGCGTCGCCGATCGTCCAGTTCTCGAATCCGACGGGCGTGTCGCCCGAGAGGATGCCGAAGATCATCGCCAGGCCCGTGCAGATGAACAGGATCACGGTCACCACCTTGAGGAGCGCGAGAAAGTACTCGGTCTCGCCGAAGCCCTTCACGGAGACGTAGTTGAGCAGGAATATGAGTCCGAGAAAGAGCGCGCTCCACAGGGTGCCGGGGATGTCGGGGAACCACCAGCCCATGACGAGCTGGGCGGCCACAAGGTCGACCGCGACCGTAATGGCCCAGTTGTAGCAGTAGTTCCAGCCGAGCGCGAAGCCGAAGCCGGCGTCGACGTA
>JAXZEJ010000037.1:0-29569 GCA_037424205.1 bacterium
GCTAGAACGTGCCTATGCCGAGCACACATGAAAGGGCGGTCGTCTGAAAACGACCGCCCTGTAGGCCAATTTGCTTATTTTCGGCTCACCTTTCCGTGATTTGGCGGAAGATGCCGAAATCAGACAATCCAGATGATTGCGAGACCCAGCGCGACGAGAAGCAGGCCCGTGATGCGCAGAGATGCGTCGGGCGTCTCGACGATGCGGCGAACCGCATCCTTCCAGAAGCCCGGCGCGATCATCGGCGTAATGCCCTCGATGACGAGGACCCAGCCGAGCGCAAGCATCATGACGTCGATCTTGCTCATTGCGCCTTTTCCGACTTGAAGTAGCGGAAGAAGTCGGCGGACGGATCAACGACCATCACGTCGTTCTTGTCGGCGAAGCTTTCGCGATAAGCCTGCAGGCTGCGATAGAAGCGTGCGAACTCGGGATCGCGGCCGAAGGCCTGAGCATAGATTTCAGCGGCCTGGGCATCGCCTTCACCCTTGATCTTCTGAGCATCGCGATAAGCCTGGGCAAGGATGACCTCGCTTTCGCGATCGGCGGAAGCGCGGATGCGTTCGGCCTGAGCCGCACCCTTGGAGCGTTCTTCGCTGGCGACGCGCTTGCGTTCGGCCTCCATGCGGCGATAGACGGATTCGGAAATTTCAGGCGTGAAATCGACGCGCTTCATGCGAACGTCGACAATGCCGATGCCGACGTCGCGAACGCGCTCCTGGAGGAGCTGAGCGATTTCGACCATGGCCTTGTCGCGTTCGGAAGACGTGATCTGATTGACGCTGCGCTTGTTGACGACGATGTTGAGCACATCGCGAAGAAGCGCGGAGACGCGGTTCGCGGCTGCGGCTTCGGCACCCTGGAAGGAGACCCAGTAGAGTCGCGGATCCTCGATGCGCCACTTGACGAAGGTGTCGATCAGAAGGTTCTTCTTTTCGGACGTCTGAACGAGGTCGGCGCCGTTCGCGTCAAGATTGAGAATGCGCTTGTCGAGATAGACGATGTTCTGCAGGGGCGGCGGGAGCTTGGCATGAATGCCGGGCTCGGAGATGACGGTCTTCAATTCGCCGAGAGCGAAGACGAGCGCGTACTCGCGTTCGTTCACGGTATAGACGCACATGCGGAGCAGTCCGGCCGCCACGAGGACGGCGATCAAAAGCGAGGA
The DNA here is from genome assembly GCA_037424205.1 of bacterium. Classification (GTDB taxonomy): domain Bacteria; phylum Pseudomonadota; class Gammaproteobacteria; order Burkholderiales; family Burkholderiaceae_F; genus Sutterella. The sequence goes on from JAXZEJ010000037.1 coordinate 1,166, forward strand.
AATTTTCTTCATGTCTGTCGTCCTTTAGGGGCGTTCGCGGAGCATGCGCTGGTATTCGTTGCCGGGAGCGGCGGACGACGTCTGAGCGGAGCCCGTCCCTTCGACGGCGCTCTGAGCGGCCGTGACGCCGTGGTCGGCAAGCGCGGCGGCGTCTTTCTGAGCCTGGGTCATGGCGTCGGTCTTCGTGGTGTTGACGATCTTGTCAAGCGGCAGGTAAAGCAGGTTGTTGCCGCCCTTGGCGTCAACGTAGACCTTGGTGACGTTCTTCATGACGTCGCGCACGGTGTCGACATAGAGTCGGTCGCGCGTGACTTCGGGCGCCTTGGCGTATTGGGACTGCAGGGCGGTGAATCGGTCGGCGTCGCCTCGGGCGGCCTCGACAATGCGGGCCTGATAACCGAGCGCCTCTTCCTTGAGGCGTGCGGCGGTGCCTTCGGCCTTCGGAATGACGGCGTTGCGATAGGCTTCGCCGAGATTGATCGAGCGCTCGCGGTCCTGACCGGCCTTGACGGCGTCGTTGAAGGCGGCCTGAACCTGCTGCGGCGGCTGGGCGTTCTGGATGGCGACGCTCATGACCTCGATGCCGGAGGAGTAGCGGTCAAGCATGCTCTGCATGGTCTTCTTGACGGCCTCGGCAATTTCGGCCTTGCTTTCGAAGAGGACGCTGTCCATGGTCTTGCGGCCGACAACTTCGCGCATGGCCGATTCGGCGGCCTGCGTGACGGTGAGGTTCGGCTGGCGGATGCGGAAGACGTAGTCCCGCGCGCCGTCGCCCGGCTTGATGCGGTACTGGACGGTGAACTGAACGTCGACGATGTTTTCGTCGTCGGTGAGCATCAGAGCTTCGCGCAGGCGGTCGGAGCGGCCGGCAAAGCCGATTTCGGTCGTGCGAACGGACGAGACATCGACGATCTGAACGTCCTGAATCGGCATCGGGAGATGCCAGCGGAAGCCTGCGGCGGTCGTTTCGGCATATCGGCCGAAGGTGGTGACGATGCCGCTCTGGCCTTCGGGAACGATGTAGAAGCCCGTGGCGCCCCAGGCAAGAACGGCGAGGCCGAGAATCACGGACATGCCGATGCCGGTGCCCTTGCCGCCGGCAGGCAGGTTCGGACGCTTGCCGCCGAAGCCTCCCATTCCGCCCATGCCGCCGAAGATGCCGCGGCCGCCCGTCGGACGGTCACCGGAAAAACGACGGTCCTGCTGTTCGGCGGAACGGTCGTCATCGCCGTAGCGTCGGGCCTGCGGGCGCTCGATGCGCTCATTGCGGTCGTCGTCGCGATCATCTGAGCGATCGTCGACATCGTCGCGGGAGAAGTCGTCGCGGCTGCGCAGGTCGGGATGACGCTGATCAGACTTTCCGCGACCGGCTGCGCCGTGGAGAAGTTCGGAAAATTCCTTCCAGAGACGATCGAGATCATCCATCCCGTCATCGTTGTCGTCGCGGCGGCGGTCATTGCGGCGGTTGTCGTCGCGTCGGTTGTCGTCACGTCGGTCGTCGTCATTGGGACGACGGGGCGGCTCTTCGTCGGCAGGACGTTCGTCCTTGCGCGGCTCCTCATCGGAGGAGCGGCCCCAGCGGGGGTCATTGAGCGGCATATGCGTTGCTCCAGTCAGCAATGTTTGTCTTAAATAGCGTATCGGAAGGCCTGTAAGCACATCCGAGCTGAACCAATTATTTTATAGCTTCTTTGATGTTTGACCGTCCCTGAGGCAAGGTTCTTTACAACTCTGATGTCTTCCAACAGCCGAAAGCAGCTCCAACAAGGATTCTTGCAGGACGGACACGACCATTTTTCGCAAGAACCGCGTTCTTTTCCACGACATTGCTATCGGAAACCCTCAAAGCACTTCCAAACCACCGATTTTTAGTGTGGCTGAAGGGTAAACGCCTAGCGACGTTTATTGGCGGCTCAATTATTATTTGCAGGCGCGTGACGGAACTCGATTCTCCGGTGTCCGCTCCCGCATTTTTGGGGAACAAATTCAGCGGCAACAAACAGCCCATCCCATTTTTATAAGCAACCAAGGACTTGTATCATGACCTCCGAAAATACGAATGAAAAGGTCGGCATCGGTGCGTACCTCTCGCTCGCATTCGCCATCGTTTTCTTCTCCGGTCTCTGCGCTTCGTCACAGTGGTGGGGCGTATTCGACTTCACTACCGTCAACGGCGGCTTCGGCCGTCTCGTCAGCAGCGTTGCCGATCAGGGCGACACCATCAAGACCGCCATGGCCAACTTCCGCGGCAAGGGCGGTTCCGGCGCCATCGACGGCTTCATGTTCGCTCTCTCCCTCGTTCCGACCGTGATGTTCGCTCTTGCCATGATCACCGTGTTCGAGCACTTCGGCGCCCTCAAGGCCGCCCGCAAGGTCCTTACGCCGATCATTCGTCCGCTCATCGGCATTCCGGGTTCCGCCGCTCTCGCCCTCATCGCCTCGATGCAGTCCACCGACGGCGGCGCCGCACTGACGCGCCAGCTCAAGGACGCCGGCGAACTCACCGAAACGGAAGCGAACACGTTCGCCGCCTTCCAGATGACGGCCGACGCCCCGATCACGAACTTCTTCGGCTCCGGCGCCGTACTCTTCACGCTCCTCGCTGCCGACGGCACCCCCGCCGCCCCGGTCAGCCTCGGTCTCTGCCTCGGCATCATCCTGCTCGGCAAGGTGCTGTCCGCCAACATGATGCGTCTCATCCAGATCCGCTCTGCCCGCAAGACCAAGTAATCACGAACATCTGAAGAAGGAATACAAAAATGTCCGGACATGAATCTGCCAATCCCATGGTGACCGACGTCTTCGTCAAGGGCGCGGTCCAGGGCTGGAACATCGCAGTCACCTCCACGATTCCGAACGTTCTCATGGCGTTCGTGATCATCAAGGTCCTCAACCACTCCGGCCTGCTCGCCCTCATCGGCCAGCTCTTCCAGCCGGTCATGGCCATCTTCGGCCTTCCCGGTGAAGCCGCCACGGTTCTTCTCGGCGGCTGGATGTCGATGGGCGGCGGCGTTGGCGTCGCGGTTTCTCTGTTTGACCAGGGCATCCTCAACGGCGACCACATCGCCATCGTTGCCCCGTCGATCTTCCTCATGGGCTCCCAGGTCCAGTACATGGGCCGTTGCCTCGGCGTGATCGGCGTCAAGGGCGCCGACATCCTCAAGATCATGGCCCTGCCGATCCTGACGGCCTTCATCTCGCTCTTCGTGATGAAGCTCATCGTGCTCGCCGCCTAATCACGGCCCGAAGCTGACAACTCATTCAATTGAGTGAAAGACCGCCTCGACGTCCCAAAGACGCCGAGGCGGCTTCGTTTTACGGAGCCTGCATGTTATGCTGATTCACACAGACACTCATGCCTGCAGGAGGCTTCATGAAGAACATCCTCGTCATCGGCGCAGCCGGCCAGATCGGCTCCGAGCTCGTCCCCGAACTACGGCGCCGCGGCTACATGACCGTAGCCGCCGGAAGCGGCCGCACACCGCTTCCGTCCGCACTTTCCGAGGGAGGAGCAACGGCAGTCGTCAACCTGCTCGACGCTGAAGGCGTCAAAAAGACTGTCGAGCACTTCGGCATCGACACGGTCTTCAATCTCGCGGCCATTCTCTCCGCTGTGGGCGAATCCAAGCCCATGGCCGCGTGGGACATCGGCGTCAACGGCGTCATCGGCCTGCTCGAACTTGCCCGCGACAAGAAGCTGTCGGTCTTCACCCCGAGCTCGATCGGCGTCTTCGGTCCCGAAACTCCGCATGATCCGACGCCTCAGGATACGGTCTGCCGGCCGAGAACCATGTACGGCATCACCAAGGTCGCGGGAGAGCTGCTTTCCGACTACTACAGGTCGAAGTACGGTGTTGACGCGAGAAGCGTGCGCTATCCGGGACTCATCTCGCACGTGACGCCGCCGGGCGGCGGCACGACCGACTATGCCATCGACATCTACTGGAAGGCTGTCGAAAACGGATGCTATGCCTCGCCGCTCGCCGAAGGCACGAAGCTCCCGATGATGTTCATGGCTGATGCACTAAGAGCCGCGATCGAGCTGATGGAGGCTGACGCCTCAAGGCTGCGCCACTTCAACAGTTTCAACGTGGGCGCGATGAGCTTCGCGCCCGAGGAGATTGCCGCAAGCATCCGCAGGAGAATGCCCGGATTCGAGCTTTCGTACGAAGTGAATCCCCTTCTGCAGCGCATTGCCGACAGCTGGCCGGATGCACTCGACGACACGGCCGCACGCGAGGAATGGGACTGGAAGCCCGATTACGATCTCGACGCAATGACGGACGTGATGCTCGACGCCATTGCCGAAAAGCTCGATAAGACAATCTGATCGACAATCGGTTTTGAAAAAAAGCCGACATTCGAAAGAATGCCGGCTTTGCCGTCTTAAGAGGCCAAGGCCTATTTCTTTTTCTTGCGAACGAGGAAGTCCTCGATGTTGTCGCCCGAAAGGGCGGCGAGGTCATGTGCGACCTCCTCTTCCCAAGGTTCGGGCGCGCGGGGCTCGTTCGGATTGTCGACACGCCACTGATGCGCGAACTCTCCTATCGCCTGGCGAAGAAGATCGAGGCCGTCGCCCGTCAAAGCGGAAACGAAGACAGCCTTCGGGCGCCCGTCGGGATGGCGCACGATCTCGGGCTCGAGCGTCGTGTTGTCGATCTTGTTGTAGACAAGAATCGCGGGGACGTCGTCGGCCTTGATGTCCTTGAGGACCGAGTTCACCTCGACGATCTGGTCCTCTCGCACGTGCGAGGAGGCGTCGACCACATGAAGGAGCAGGTCCGCATGAACCGTTTCGTCAAGCGTGGACTTGAAGGCTTCGACGAGCTGATGCGGAAGACCGCGGATGAAGCCCACCGTATCGCTTGCCACGACCGTCTCGTCATCGCTGATCCAACAGCGGCGCGCAGTGGTGTCGAGCGTTGCGAAAAGCTGGTCGGCCGCGTAGCTCTTCGCCCTTGTGAGGCGGTTGAAGAGCGTCGACTTGCCGGCGTTGGTATAGCCGACGAGCGAAACGGAGAGCGTGTCCGAGCGCGAGCGGGAACGGCGCTGCGTGTCGCGCTGCCGCGCAAGCCGCTTCAACTGATCGCGAAGCTGCTTCATGCGCACGCCGATCATTCGGCGGTCAAGCTCGATCTGCTTTTCACCCGGGCCGCCGGTCTTGCCGAGGCCGCCGCGCTGGCGCTCAAGATGGGTCCAGCCGCGCACGAGGCGCGTGGACAGATGCTCAAGCTGGGCAAGCTCGACCTGCAGACGGCCTTCGCGGGACTTCGCGCGGGCGCGGAAGATATCGAGAATCAGCTGGGTGCGGTCCAGAACGGGAAGCTCGATGGCGCGCTCGATGTTGCGCTGCTGAGCGGCCGAAAGAGGAACGTCGAAGACAACGACGTCGGCATGGAGTTCATGGGCGAGCTCGCCGAGCTCCTCAACCTTGCCGGAACCGATGAAGAAGGCGGGATCCGGCTTGTCTCGCTTGGCATCAAGAAGTCCGACCGGTTCAAGACCGTCGGACTTGACGAGAAGCGAAAGTTCCTCGGCCGAATCCTGATAGATGACGCGACCGACTACGACGCAGACGAGAAAGGCGCGCGTGGCCTTCACCGCGCGCGTCTCATCAATTTGAAACGTGCTGATCTCAGTTCTCCGGCACGGAGGGCATGTTCACGGCGCGCGTCGGAACGACGGTGCTGATTGCATGCTTGTAAACCATCTGGGTGACCGTGTTGCGCAGAAGCACGACATACTGGTCGAAGGATTCAATCTGGCCCTGCAGCTTGATGCCGTTGACAAGATAGATGGAAACGGGGATGCGGTCCTTGCGAAGGATGTTCAGGAACGGATCCTGAAGGAGCTGACCTTTCTGAGTCATTTTGTTGTTCTCCGACCGTCGGGGACTTTTCCTTGCGGAAGCCCGTCAGTCTTTGTTGTTATTCGATGCGGGAGACCCTGACCCGGTGTCAGGACACACCCGCGCACGTCCGCAATCAATTGCGGATCTTCTTGAGATTTTATCACCTGCCGATTGTAAAAAACGTCGGCAAAGAAGCATTGAAATTCAAAAGAATGCAGAAATATCGAACCTGTCGGCAGATAACCGCACTTTTCCGAATACAAAAATAAAGAACGCCCTTCCCGGTTTGAGAAGAGCGTTCCGGCATGCAAGAGGAACCGAAGGCGTGCTCCGATTCCAAGCAAATTCTACAACACCGATCAGTGCTTGTTTTCGTCCTTGACGAAGGGGTTTTCCTTCGTGCGGAACTCGATGCGAAGCGGCGTGCCGGCGAGGTCGAACTTTTCGCGGAAGAAGCCTTCGAGGTAGCGGCGGTAGCTTTCGCCGATATCTTCAAGGGCGTTGCCGTGAATGACGATGACCGGCGGATTGGAGCCGCCCTGGTGAGCAAAGCGGGGCTTCGGACGGCCGCCGCGGGCGCGCGGGGGCTGCTGGCGTTCGACGGCTTCGAAGAGCGCGCGCGTGAGCTTGGGCGTCGGAATCTTGCGATAGGCTGCGGCGTGAGCCTCATCAACCGCCTTCATGAGGTGGTTGAGGCCGTTGCGCTTCAGAGCGGAGATGCGGATCATGCGGGCCCAGCGCAGGAAGTGAAGCTTGCGCTCGAGCTCAAGATTGAACATCTCGCGGTCATAGTCGGACATGAGGTCCCACTTGTTGACGGCAACGACAAGGGCGCGGCCGGATTCGAGAACGTAGCCGGCGATATGGGCGTCATGGTCTGCAATGCCGTTCTTGGCATCGATGACGAGGATGACGACGTTGGCATCCTCAATGGCCTGCAGAGTCTTGACGACGGAGAACTTTTCGATGGCTTCAAACACCTTGCCCTTCTTGCGAAGGCCGGCGGTGTCGACGAGCTCGTAGGGACGGCCGTTGTATTCGAAGTCGACGCGGATGGCATCGCGGGTGGTGCCCGGCATGTCGAAGGCGATGAGTCGCTCTTCGCCGATGAGCGCGTTGATGAGCGTGGACTTGCCGGCGTTCGGACGGCCGGCGAGCGTTACCTTGAGGCGCTTGGGCGCATCGGGATCCTCATCCTCCTCTTCGTCCTCAGGCTCTTCTTCAAAGCCTTCGAGGGCGAGATCCATGACGGCGTTGACGCCCTGGCCGTGAGCGGCGGAAATCAGCCACGGCTCGCCGAAGCCGAGTTCGTAGAATTCGGCGGCAGCAATGGCGGAGAGGCCTTCGGCCTTGTTCACGACGAGGATGATCTTGCGGCCGGATTCACGCAGGCGAACGGCGATGCGCTGATCGTGCGGTGTAAGACCGGCGCGAGCGTCGCAGACGAAGATGACGACGTCGGCTTCGTCAATGGCGAGCTCGGCCTGGCTGGCCATGGCCTTGACGATGCCCTCGGACTTGACGGGCTCGAAGCCGCCGGTGTCGACGACGATGTAGGGCATGCGGCCGACACGGCCCTGACCGTACTGGCGGTCGCGGGTAAGCCCGGGGAAGTCGGCGACGATGGCGTCGCGGCTGCGCGTGAGGCGATTGAAAAGCGTGGACTTGCCGACGTTCGGGCGGCCCACGAGAGCAATGACAGGAAGCATGTTTCTAAAAATAAGGAGGCCGGACGACGCTCCGAAGGGAGCATCGGCCGGCAGGAAATCAAGGCGTATTAAAGAGCGGTAGAGTGCGCGGCCTTATTCGCCGAGCGTCTCCTGAAGCACGTAGGCGACTTTGCCTTCGACGGTTTGGAAGACCGCGCCGTAGCCGAACTGGGCGGCAGGCGAGCGCACGGCGCCGCTAAGGCGGGTGCGGCCGACAACCGTGCCGGTCATGGGGTCCATCATCGTGACGTAGCCCTCATAGTCGGCAACCGCAAGCGTGGCGCCGATGCGGATCGGAGCGGAAATCGTGCGGTATTCGAGGTCGCGGTTGACCCAGGCCTCGCGGCCGTTCTCGCGGTTGTAAGCGTGAACGTAGCTCTGATCGTCGACGACATAAACCATGCGGGCGTCGGCAACCGGACCGGTCACGCTGTCAACCTTGGCGCTCCAGGCAAGCTGGCCGTTCATGGAATTCATGCACACGAGGTTGCCCTGGAAGGCGGCAGCGCACATGAGCTGGTTGTCCACCCAGGGGCGGCCGACGACATCGATCAGTCGCTCGACTTCGGTGATGCCGGAAGCCTGACCGATGACGGCGTCAAACACGGGCTTGCCGTTGAGGCCGAGCGCGAGAAGACGGCCGTTGGACTGGCCGGAGAGAATGCCCGCCGGCGACCAGGCCATCTGATTGAAGGCCTGAAGGGTGAGCGCGGGAGCCTGACCCTGATAGTGCCAGCGGCGTTCGCCGGTGACGATGTCGAAAGCCGTGATGCGTGTGTCGGAGGTCTTCACCACGACGAGCCCCTGACCGACGAGCGGCGGAACATCCGTTTCGGCGGAGAGAGCGGCGCGCCAGACGAACTGGCCCTCGGCGTCATAAACCTCGACCTCGCCGCGATCGGTGACGATCGCCTGATGCAGGCCGTCAGAACCAACGCCGGCAACGATGCGGGAGCCGGCCTTGACCTTCCAGACCTTCTCGCCCGTCAGGCGGTCGAGGCGGTAGAGCGTCTTTTCACCGGCTGCATAGACGGCATTGTCCGTCACGGCGGGAATGAGATAGCCGTCGTTTTCGCCGACGGAAGCCGTCCAGGAAATCTTCGGGCTGACCTGTGCGCGGAAGTCCTGCAGGTCGGCAGGTTCGCGGCTGTTGGGCGTGCTGCAGCCGGCGAGGGTCATAACCGTCAGCGCGGCAGCGGCGCCGAGCAGAACTTTCTTGGCAAACATCGTATTCATCTCGTTGTATTGGGCATCTCGCCGCAGGCAAACCGCCGCACGGCTGAACCTAGGATTGTATTAGCAAAAAGAACGGCAACGGGGACAAATGAGGCGTTTTTTTCATTTGTCCGACGCCGCCGTCCTGCATGCGCCGCCGCATCGGCTCAAAATCGTGCTCGGGCGGCGCCGACCGTTATTCCGCAGTGGAAACGGAAGCGAGCTTGTAGTGGAGCACGCCGCGGATCGGGCTCTGCTCGCCGGCGGCGGCAAAAGCCTTTTCCCAGGCCTCGCGAGCCTTGGCAATATCGTTCATGGCGTAGTAGATGTCGCCGAGACGATCCTGAACAAGCGCAACCTGATCCGGCACGGGCTTGGCGGCCTCAACAGCCTTCAGAGCGGCCTGCGGATTCTTGGCGGAAAGCTCAATGCCTGCAAGACGAACGCGAGCAATGGTGTCGTACTCGGGATGTCCCGACTTCTCGATCACCCAGGTGAGACGAGTGCGGGCCAGATCGAGATTGCCCTCCTGAGCTTCAACAGCGGCGGAGGCGAGCGCGCCCAGAGGGGCGTAGATCGTCGAACCGTATTCGCTGATGAGGCCGTCGGCGATCGACTTCACGTTCTTCGTGTCATTCTGGTAGATCGCATTCTGCAGCTGCACGTAGGCGCCGGATGCACTGGCGGCCTGATTGCGCTGATACCAATGCCAGCCGTTCCAGCCGGCAAAGCCGAGACAGCAGACGCAGACGGCGGCAGTAATGGGGGTGCCCCACTTCTCCCACCAGGCCTTCATTTGGTCAATGCTCTCTTGTTCTTCCAAGTCGTAAGCCATCGCTTGCGCTCCTTAAGTCAACTCGTGAATGATTATGCGGCAAGGGCGGCGGCAAGGGCCGCGGCGGCGCCGGCAAGCGGAAGGGCCGTCTGTTCGGCATAAGCCGTCTCGCCTTCGCGAAGGGCCTTGACGGAAACCGTGCCGGCAGCGAGCTCGTCCTCGGCGGCAAAGACCGCGAAGCGGGCGCCGCTGGCGTCGGCCTTCTTCATCTGGCTCTTGAAGCCGGACTTGCCCGGATGCACCATGACGCGCACGCCGGCGTCGCGAAGCGCTTCGGCGAGAAGCATCGCCTGAACCTGCGTGTCGCCGCCGTTGTGAATGACGTAGACGTCGGTCTGGGTGCGGGTCGGCACGCGGCCGCATTCGCGCATGAGTTCGATGACGCGTTCCATGCCCATGGCAAAGCCCACGCCCGGAGCCGGACGGCCGCCGAGCATCTCAATGAGCGGGTCATAGCGGCCGCCGCCGCAGATCGTGCCCTGAGCGCCGAGCTTGTCCGTAATCCACTCGAAGACAGTGTGGTTGTAATAGTCAAGACCGCGGACGAGACGCGGATTGATCACGTACTCGATGCCGGCGGCGGAAATGAGCTGCTCCATGCGGGCGAGGAATGCGCGGCTTTCTTCGCCGAGGTAGTCAAGAAGACGCGGAGCGGCGTTGACGAGCTCCTGCATCTCGGGATTCTTCGTATCGAGAATGCGAAGCGGATTCGTATAGAGACGGCGGCGGGCGTCCTCGTCGAGAATGTCCTGATTGCCTTCAAAATACTTGATCAGGGCTTCGCGGTGAGCCTGGCGTTCCGGCAGGGCGCCGAGCGTGTTGAGCTCAAGGCGCACTTCACCGACGCCGAGTTCCTTCCAGATGCGGGCGAGCATCATGATCATTTCGGCATCGATGTCCGGACCTTCCATGCCAAGCGCCTCAGCGCCGAGCTGGTGGAACTGACGGTAGCGGCCGCGCTGCGGACGCTCGTGGCGGAACATCGGGCCACAGTACCAGAGACGCTGCGTGGTGCCGTAGAGAAGGCTGTGCTCATTGACGGAGCGAACAACGGCAGACGTGCATTCGGGACGCAGCGTAAGCTGGTCGCCGTTCATGCTGTCGGTAAAGGAATACATCTCCTTTTCGACAATGTCGGTCACTTCGCCGACGCCGCGGGTGAACACCTTCGTGTTTTCAAGGATCGGGGTGCGGATTTCCTGATAGCCGTAGCGTTCGAGAACGCCGACGGCCGTCTGCTGCAGGGTCTGCCAGACGGCGGCGTCTGCAGGGAGCATGTCGTTCATGCCCTTGACGCCGGCAAATTTTTCTTTGCTCATTCTTTTAAATATCGGATTGCCCACGGGCCGAAGCGCCGTAGGTCGTTTGGACGAATTCTTCAATCATAGCGTGAAAGCGGGCCTGCATGTCATCGCCCTTGAGGGCGCAGACCTTCTCTCCACGGACATAGACGGGAGCGACGGGGCTTTCGCCGGCCCCCGGCAGGCTGATGCCGATGTCGGCCTGGCGGCTTTCACCCGGGCCGTTGACGACGCAGCCCATCACGGCAACCGTCATGTTCTCAACGCCCGGACACGAGGCGCGCCAGTCGGGCATGCGAGAGCGAAGATACTCCTGCGTGCCGGCGGCGAGACGCTGGAAAAGGTCGGACGTGGTCCGGCCGCATCCCGGGCAGCTGGTGACCATCGGCGTAAAGCTCCTCAGGCCCATGCATTGCAGGATCTCCTGCGCAACCACGACCTCTTCGGTACGAGGAGCGCCCGGAGAAGGCGTGAGCGAGACGCGGATCGTGTCGCCGATGCCTTCCTGAAGAAGGACGGAAAGCGCGGCGGTCGAAGCGACGATGCCCTTGGAGCCGATGCCGGCCTCGGTAAGACCGAGATGAAGCGCATAGTCGGCCCGCTTGGCAAGCATGCGATAGACGGCAATCAGGCCCTGAACTTCGGAAACCTTGGCACTCAAGACGATGCGGTCGGCCGGAAGACCCAGCTTCACGGCCATGTCGGCGCTCTGCACGGCGCTTTCGACGAGCGCGGCGCGAAGCACCGCATCGGGGGCGAGCGGGTTCTCAAGCGCATTGTTCTCGTCCATCATGCGGGCGAGGAGCGACTGGTCGAGAGAACCCCAGTTGACGCCGATGCGAACGGCGGCACCGTACTTTTTGGCACACTCGATCATGGAGGCAAAATTCTCCATGCCCTTCTCGCCCTTGCCGACGTTGCCCGGATTGATGCGGTACTTGGAAAGCGCAGCGGCGCACTCCGGATAATCGGCAAGGAGCTTGTGGCCGTTGTAGTGAAAGTCGCCCACAAGCGGAACACTGCAGCCCGCGCGGTCGAGCTCTTCGCGAATGCGGGCGACGCCGCGGGCTGCGTCGGGCGTGTTGACGGTGAGGCGGACGAGCTCGCTGCCCGCACGTGCAAGCGCGAGCACCTGAGCGACGCTCGACTCGACATCGGCCGTCGAAGTGTTCGTCATCGACTGCACGACGATCGGGTTCAAACCGCCGATCGTCACGACGCGATCGCCCCATGCGACCTTGACGGCATGAGTCTTGCGGCGAAAGTCAAGGGTGTTTTCCGACACGGCTTAAGTCTCCGGGAAATGCACGCCGGCCGAAGGCCGGTGTGAAAAGAGCGGCCCGAAGGCCGCTGCTCTGTTGAATCTTTTTACTTCACCACAAAGCGGCAGATGCCGTTTCGGGTGGACTTGTCGAGTTCGAAGGATCGGCCGTCGACCGTGATCGTCATGGCGGAGGCATTACCGACCGTGACGCGCGCGCCGACGGGAACGTTCAGAACCTCGCTGCCGCCCGCAGCCATCTCCTTGGCGAAGAGGTTGCGGCCGTTAGGCAGAAGGATCTGCACCCAGCAGGCGCCCGAAGTCGAAAGAGCAACGCGGCGCTCGGATACAACGGCAGCCTGTTCCTGTGCGCGAGCCTTTTCAGCCCTGGCCTTCTCGGCGGCAGCCTTTTCCGCAGCAGCCTTTTGAGCGGCAGCCTTCTCAGCAGTGGCCTTTTCAGCCGCCTCCTTTTCCGCCGCAGCCTTTTCAGCAGCAGCTTTATCAGCAGTCTTTTCGGCCTCGGCCTTCTCTTCGACCGCCTTGGCTTCGGCCGTCATTTCAGGCGCAGCCTCGGGAGCCTGGGCTTTCTGAACTTCAGCGGCCGGAGCCGTCTGTTCAGCCTTTGGTTCACTGGAGGTGCCCATGTTCGACCAGACATACCAACCGCCGGCGCATGCAAGCATCACGACGGCGGCAATGGCGGCAGCCTTGACACCCGCGCGGGAGCCGGAAGCGCTAACGACGGTTTCCGTGTTGGGATCGTGATCGGGAATAACGCCGACGCTTGCGGCGCCGTAGCGGGCGCTGTAGTCGGCCACGAGCGGTTCGGAATCGAGTCCAAGAACCTGAGCGACGCCGCGGATGAAGGCGCGCACGTAGACCGGTTCGGGAAGCTCATCAAGGGTTTCGTTCTCGAGAGCACGAACCTGCTGAACCGACAGGCGGGAGCGCGCGGCCATATCGCCGATGGAAATGCCCTGAGCTTCGCGGGCGCGCTTGAGTGCGGCGCCGAAGCCTTCGGCGGGTGCCGAATGCAGGATCGGCTCGTTCATGTCAGACGTTTCTTGGGCCATGGCGCTTCCTTCCGGGATTGTCTAGATATTCAGTGGATCGGCGCCGCGGGCCCACACGGCCCGCGCACGTCTCAGCCCGGGCTTTAAAATGGCGGCGAGCCCCCAGGAGGAGCGGTGCGGCCACGGCCATCTGCTGCGCAAGGCGCTCTGCGCGGCGGGTGCGGTCGCGCACCTCGCCAGCGAGCTGACCGCACGCGGCATCGATGTCGTCCCCTCGCGTCTTGCGGACCGTCGTCACGATGCCGGCCTCGTTGAGGCGGCGGCAGAACGCGAGAACCTGCTCGCGCTCGGGCTTGCGCAGATCCGACTGCGTGAAGGGATTGAAGGGAATCAGGTTGAACTTGCACGGCACGTCTTCGCGGCGCACGAGTTCGATGAGTTCGTCGGCCTGCTCAAGACGGTCATTGATGCCGCCGAGCATGACGTACTCGAAGGTGATGAAGTCGCGCGGAGCCACCTTGAGGTAGCGGCGGCACGCGGCCATCAGATCGGCAAGCGGATGCTTGCGGTTGACCGGCATGAGCTTGTCGCGCAGCGCGTCGTTGCCCGCATGCAGGCTCACGGCGAGCGCAACGGGGCTGTCCTCCGCGAGCTTGTCCATCTGGCGGACGAGACCCGACGTGGAGACGGTGACGCGGCGGCGGGAGAGCCCGTAGCCGTTGTCGTCAAGGAAGATGTGCAGCGCGCGCAGAACATTGTCGAGGTTCTGGAGCGGCTCGCCCATCCCCATGAGCACGACGTTGGAGATGATGCGGTCATTGGGGTCCGTCACGCCTGCGTCGCGGCGCAGTTCGCGTTCGGCCCACCAAAGCTGGCCCACGATCTCGGCGGTCGTAAGATTGCGGTTGAAGCCCTGCTTGCCCGTGGAGCAGAAGAGGCAGCCCATGGCGCACCCCGCCTGCGTGGAAATGCAGAGCGTGCCGCGGTCATCCTCGGGGATGAACACCGATTCGACCGCGTTTCCGTTGCCGACGTCAAAGAGCCACTTGCGCGTGCCGTCAGCCGACTTCTTTTCGGTGATGGGCACGGGAGGACGCACTTCGGCCATGTCCTTCAGCTTGGCTCGGAACGCCTTCGCAAGGTTCGTCATGTTGTCGAAGTCGCCTTCGACATGACGATGAAGCCAGCGCGAAAGCTGAGTTGCACGGAAGGCCTTTTCGCCGATGCCGGCACACCATGCGGTGAGTCCTTCATGATCGAAGTCGAGAAGGTTCACCTTGGGAGCGGCAGCAGACTCTTTGACGTTGTCGGTCACGTATTTTTCCTCACTGAGTTCGCAGCAGATTAGCGGCTGTGAATGGCGAGAGCCGGGAAGAAGTAGGCGATTTCAACGGCGGCCGTTTCCGGAGCGTCGGAACCGTGGACGGCGTTGGCGTCGATGCTTTCAGCGAAGTCGGCGCGGATCGTGCCGGCGGCAGCCTTCTTCGGGTCGGTAGCGCCCATGAGTTCGCGGTTCTTGAGAATGGCGCCTTCGCCTTCGAGAACCTGGATCATGACCGGGCCGGACGTCATGAAGGAGACGAGGTCCTTGAAGAAGGGACGTTCCTTGTGAACGGCGTAGAAGCCTTCGGCTTCGGCCTGGGAAAGCTGGCGCATCTGAGCGGCAACGATCTTGAGGCCGTTCGTTTCGAAGCGGGAGTAGATCTTGCCGATGACGTTCTTGGCAACAGCGTCCGGCTTGATGATGGAGAGGGTGCGTTCAATAGCCATTTTGTTCTCTCTGAGAAAAAGCCCGGAAAAAAGACTCCGGGACGTGAAAAAACCGATAAAAGGGAGCGGCTCTGCTCCCTTTCATACTGAACAAATGATTTTAGCACGAGGCCGCGGACACACCCCCTGTCACCACAGCCTTTTTCGTTTGGCTACAACAAGACTCAATCTGCCACAAGATGCCGGCAGGGCCGAGCGCCGCCGGTCACCGCCAAAGCGAAGGCATCATTCGCATCTTCTTCGATCGCATGCCGTTGATGGACGGGTTTGTCAGCGTTTCTTATTCCATGCAAGTCGTGGCAAAATTGCACCTGCGGGAAATATCTCCTATGCTGAGGACTTCCGGCGCTCACTACTTCGGATTCATACCCATGCCCACCAACAACCAAGATAAGCACGACAAGCCCGTCAACCGTCCTGTCGACAAGATCTTTGCCGAAAATCTCGGCGCCACCTTCGCCGGCTGCGTGCGCGACCTCACCGGTTCCCTCTTCAACAAGGAAGTGGCGAAAGCGGCGAACGTGAGCCTCTGCCCGATTCCGTTCCTCGGCACCGAAGCCAAGTGCCGATTCAAGGCCTTCTGGGCGGCCGCCCTTCAGGCGATTGCCATCCGCATCGCCATTGAAAACCTGCCCGCCTACGCTGACGAGAAGCTTCTCAAGAAGACGCTCTTCCAGATGCAGAACTTCGTCGACCAGGCGCTCGGCCGTCCGGTCTTCTCCAAAATGTCTTCCGAAGACGTCGAACGATACAGCACGATCCGCAGCCGCATGACGCAGGCCGCGCTCGCCCCCGGATCCGACAAGGAATCCATGGCCCGCGTCTTCCTTTCTCTCGTGCACGACATCCCCGCCGACTCGGTTCCGGATTCCCGCATCAATGAAACCGCCACCCACATCGGCATTTCCATGGGTCTCTTCAAGCGACTTCTCGAAATTTCGCTCAATTCCCCGAATTCATGGACGCGTCCCAAGTAACCTCGCGTCTCAAGGCGGCTCGACGGAGCCGCCTTTTTTTGCACAAAGAAAAGACCGGCAAAGCTCATTGAACCCGCCGGTCTGAAACAAAAATAATCAAGCTCCGCTACTTTCCGGCCTTTTCAGGCTTTGCAGCCGACTTTCCGGAAGTCTTTTCACTCGACTTCTTCGCGGACTCCGGCTTCGGAAACACAAGCTTGAAGAGTTCCTCCAGTTCGGCCACAACCTTCTTGCGGCGCCCCTTGAGAAGCTCCTTCAGAACGCCCCGGCACGCGGAGGCAAGCTCGGCCGGATCGAGCTTCAGATCGTAGGCATCGCGGCGGGCGGCCTGGCGAACGGCAAGACGCACGCAGAGCGCCGTGTAGCGATTCCCGTCAACTGCCGCCAAATCCGTCAGAAACTCCAACACGGCGGCGCGGCGTTCGACCGGCGTGCGGACACTGCCCACAACCTCAATCTGCGCCTCAAGCGCGGCCAGCTTGTCGGCATCGATCTTGTCCATGATGACGGGAACAAGCCCGCAGACGAGATCTCTGGCAGAGCCCTCGAACTCCTCGGCTGGAAGACCGGCAACGGAGAGAAGATGATCGACGCGGTCGGCCAGATCCTCGTGCGTGACCGTCTTCACGGTCGAGCCGCCATGCTTGACTCGCTCGAGCACGCCGGCCTGATTCAAAGCCTCAATGGCCTTGCGAACCTTGTAGCGGGTGACACCGAAACGCTCCGCAAGCTGGGATTCGCTCTCAAGCTTGAATCCCGGCTTTGCAAAGCATTCGAACATGTAGGCATCAAAAGCCTCCCTGAAGGCCGCATCGGCCTCGCGGCGGGCCTGAGCCCTTTCCCTGACTGCGGCTCTCGTCATAGTCAAATCCTCCTTGATCCCTCAAAAACGGACCTTTTGCAATCATTGTAGCGCGGCCTAAAATATAAGTCGACTTAACTTCCGCTCTTTTATATTCCCCTTTTGCGAGAAGGAAAAGCAAGCATCCCTTCAAAAGTCTCCGGCATAAGAAAAAGCGCCGTGACGGCGGTCCGTCCGGCGCTTTTTCGACTTGTTCCCCGAACCGGCGATCGGATTCGGAAAGCTCCGCAGATTACTGCGGGAGGTTCATTTTGACATCGTCATCACCCGAAGCGGCGATGCGGCGTTCGATGGCCTCGGCCTCTTCAGTCTTCTTCTCGGGCTTGGGACCCGGTTCGAGAACGGCGATGGACTCGACGTGGCCCGTGTGCGGGAACATGTTCATGATGCCGGCAGCGCGGATATGCCAGCCGCCCTCGTGATAGAGAATGGCGCAGTCACGAGCAAGCGTGGCAGGGTTGCAGGAAACGTAGACGACGCGGGCCGGACGCTTGTCGGTCGCAGCGAGAACGCGGGAGAGCGCAAGAGCGCCTTCGCGCGGCGGATCGATGAGAACACGATCGATGCCGCCCATCTTCTTCCAGAGAGCATCCCAGTCGGCTTCGCACCAGGTGAAGAGATTGCGGGCGACGAAGTCGGTCTTGTCGTCGAGACCGTTGTCGGCAGCGCCCTGACGGGCGCGAGCGACGAGCGCGTCGGAGCCTTCGATGCCGGTCACGTGCGAAGAGCGCGTAGCGAGCGGCAGCGTGAAGTTGCCAAGACCGCAGAAGAAGTCGGCGACCTTGTGTTCGGGCTCGACGCCGAGAAGACGGACGGCGCGGCTGACCATGGTTTCGTTGAGCTCATGGTTGACCTGCGTGAAGTCGGTCGGCTTGAAGTTGATGCGAACACCGAACTCCGGCAGCTGAAGGCCGAGCGCATCAATATTGGCCGGATCGACCGGATGGGCGGAATCCGGACCCTTGGGTTGGAGCCAGATGTCGGCGTTGTGCTCAGCGCCGAACGCATTGAGAAGAGCCATGTCTTCATCCGTCGGCGTTTCGAGAACGCGGAAAACGAGAGCCGTGCGGCCGTTGCCGCCGACGGCGACTTCGATCTGCGGCATGCGCTGGCGGATGGAGAGCTTGGAAACGAGCTCGCGCATCGGCATGATCATGTCGGAGACGTTCTTCGTGAGGATGTGGCACTCCTTCATCTCGGCGACGTAGGAGGAGGACTTTTCATGGAAGCCCACGAGCACGCCGCCCTTCTTGGCAACGTCGCGAACGGTGAGGCGGGCGCGGTGGCGATAGTTCCAGAACGGACCGTAGATCGGCGTGATCACCTGTTCCGGGCGCACGCGGCCGATGTGCCAGAGCGTGTCGAGAAGCGTGAGCTCCTTGTAGGCGACCTGAGCGCGGGGCTCGAGATGCTGCATGGCGCAGCCGCCGCAGCTTCCCGGACCGTGGCCGAACTTGGGACAGCGGGGCTTGACGCGCTGGACGCTTTCGCGATGGACCGTGGAAACGCGGCCGATTTCAAAGCTGGTCTTGTTGCGAATGCGTTCGTAGGTGACGAGCTCGCCCGGAAGGGCGCCTTCGATGAAGACGACCTTGCCGTCGTGGTGGCCCACACCGCGGCCTTCCTGATCGAGGCGTTCGACCTCAACCGTGAAGTATTCGGGGGTTTTCTCTTTGCGTCGTGCCATGACTGTTAACTCTCTATAAAACAGGGGTCCCGGGGCGGCTGACTTCATCCGGCCGTCCTCAAAAATTCAGGTAGGAGACTTTACCAAAAAGAAGAGCGCCTGGCGAAAAAGCCGGCGCTCTTTTTTTTGCGATCCTGCGTCAGATCATCGCTTGTTGAGATAGTTCATCGGATCGACGCACTTGCCGGTCTCGCGAACCTCGAAGCGAAGCGTGTCGCCCTGAAGATCGGCGATCTTCTGGCCGGCCTTCACCTTGGCGTTCTGCGCGACCGTCACATTGCCAAGACCCGCATAGGCGGTGATGAGGGTGGGAAGATGCTTGACGACGACAAGCGTGCCGGAATAGCCGTCGAGCTTGCCGATCCAGATCACTTCGCCCTGCATGGCGGCAACAACCACATCGCCCTTGACGCCAACAATATCAAGGCCGCGCTTGTTCTTCGCGAAATCGCTTGAAATCTTGCCTCGCACCGGCCAGATCATGCGCTGACCCGGCGTGACGGCCTTGAGCTTCTCCTGAGCTTCGGTCTTTGCAGCTTCAGCCTCGGCCTTGAGCTTCTCCGCCGCAGCCTCTGCTTCAGCCTTGGCCTGTTCGGCAGCAGCTTCAACCTCAGCCTTCTTCTGAGCGGCTTCAGCCGCAACCGCCGAGCCGGCCCCTTCCTTATCGGAGGCGCCCGGCACTGCCTGAGCCGTGCGCACCGGAGCAGTTTCAAGCACGGTATCGTTCGTCACGCGGTTGACGCGAACCTGAGAATTGGGAACATAATCTCGAGGCGAGCTTACGGCCTTCGGGAGGTGAAGCACCTGGCCCACGCGAAGCGTCGTCGGATCGCTGATAGCGTTGAGCTTCTCAAGCTGATCGACGGAAAGTCCGTAGCGCACGGAGATGTTGTAGACGGTGTCGCCCGGCGCCACCGTGTGAGTGCGGCCAGAATCGACGATGCCGCCAGGCAGCAGGCTGGGCGTCAGCACCGGAGCAGTCGAGGCATCGCCGTAGGTGGAATGATCGACAACCTTGGCAGGCCCCATGTCAACGGACGAGCAGCCCGACAGGAAGGCTGCGGCGGCAGCCGCGGCCGAGATCGACAGAATGCGTACGGTTTTGTTCATCTTCCTTTGCCTTGAATAATCGTTTCAGTGCTCAGACGGCAGGACCGTCCATCCAGTTGCGGATGGTGGGAACCTGCTTGTAGTTCGTAAGGTCAACCTGCAGCGGCGTCACGGAGACATAGCCATGGGAGGTCGCCCAAAAGTCCGTGCCCTCCTCCGCATCTGCAGGCTTGCCGGCGGCGCCGAGCCAGTAGATCGGGAAGCCGCGCGGGCTCATCTCGCGAATGACGCTTTCGGCGCAGTTTCGCTTGCCCAGGCGCGTGCCTCGAATGCCCTTCAGGGCTTCGACCGGCATGTTGGGCATATTCACGTTGAGGAGCACCGCCCTCTCGTCCTCTCGGCTTTCAAGATAGCGCTCGACAACGAGCTGCGCAATCTTGGCAGCGGATTCAAGCTCCGCCCAGCCCTTGTCGATCTGAGAAAAGGCAATGGAGGGAACGCCGAAGAGATAGCCTTCAATCGCGGCCGCGACCGTGCCCGAATACATCGTGTCGTCGCCCATGTTGGCGCCGCAGTTGATGCCGGATACAACAAGATCGGGCTTCGGCAGAAGCCCCGTCAGCGCGACGTGCACGCAGTCGGACGGCGTGCCCGAAAGAACATAGAGGCTGTCGCCGTCCTGATGCTCGACGGTGAGCGGACGGTTGAGCGTAAGCGAATTGGAGGCGCCGGAATGATTGTGATCGGGCGCAACAACCGTCACGCGGCCGAAACGGCGCATGGCGTTTGCAAGAGCCTTGATGCCGGGCGCGCGATAGCCGTCATCGTTGGAGACAAGAATATGCATGGATATCCTGCAGACTTCGTTGGATTGGATCGTCTGATTTTAGCCCATCAGCACAAGCGAGTCGCGCCCTGCTCGGCAAACGAAAGAGGAATGCTCGGTCCTCCTTGTCCGGTAGCTACAAGCAGTGCCCGGAGAAGAGCTTTTCCTCGGGGAACTTGAGCATGAACGTCGAGCCCTCGCCGAGCTTCGAGTGAATGATCAGCTCGCCGCCCGCACGGCGCATGACGTGCTTGACAATGGCAAGTCCGAGCCCCGTTCCGCCCGTATCTCTGGAGCGGCCCTTGTCGACTCTGTAGAAGCGCTCGGTGATGCGGGGAATGTCCTCGGGCGGAATTCCGATGCCGTTGTCGGCCACCGTCAGAACGGCGCCGGTTCCCACGCGCTTCCATACGACCTGAATTCGTCCGCCGCGCGGCGTGTAGCGCACGGCATTCGTGATGAGATTGATGACAGCGCTACGAATTTCCTCGGGATGCCCAAGCAGGGAAATCTTCTCGTGCTTCACCTCGAACTTGTGCTGCATCTTCGAATAGGCCATGCCTGCGCGCACCGCATTGTCGACGAGTGAGGACATGTTGATGAGCTCGGGCTCGCCGGTGCCGCGCTCATCCCGGTTTTCAAGCTTCGAAAGCATCAGTAGATCATCGGTAAGGCTCTTCATGCGGGCGGTCTGCTCGCGCATCAGAGCAAGATGGCGCTTTCTCAGCTCGATCGGCACATCCATGTCCGCAAGATCGAGAAAGCCTGCTATGACGGTAAGAGGAGTGCGAAGCTCGTGAGAGACATTGGCAACGAAGTCGCGGCGCATGTCGTCGACACGGCGGCGTTCGGTGACGTCGTGCGAGACGATGATCGTATGGCGATCGTCGGGTGCCACGACTGCAACGTCAAGCAGCACGGAGCCGCCCGAAACTTCAAGTGAAAAATGGTGGGAGAAGTCGCGCGAGCGCAGCCAGGCCGCGAATGCAGGCTGGGATGCCGAGATCATGTCCGTGAAGATCCGGCCGGCATCCTCAGGCGTGACGTCCATGTGCACGGCGGCCATGGTATTCACCCATTCGATGACGCCGTTCTCGCCCTTGAGAATGACGACGCCTTCGGGAAGAAGCTCGAGCGTCTGTCGGTATCGCGCATCGCGGGCCTCGAGCCTCGCCTGCATGTAGCGCTCCTCGTCCACGATGAGCTTTCCGGCATAAACGGCAAGCAGGGCGAAGACGGCAACCCCCATGCAGAAGAAGAGCGCGGCGGTGTCGCCCGCAACGCTCAGCCAGAGAACGGCTGAAATGAGCGCGACGAGGATGAGGCCGCCGACGATCAGAATGCCGAGATACTGTGTCCGTCGTCCTCTGGGCGTCAATGGGTCCGGCATGGGAATTGCTTTTTCAAGCCCGTGCATTTTCGCAACCTCTGTCCGATGAACGTCTTATCCGGTCCGACTAATCAAGAGGACGGCAACGATAGCCGACGCCTCGTACGGTTTCGATGAGGTCTTTAGCGGCCGTGCCCGCGAGCGTCTTTCGCAGGCGCAGCATGTGCACGTCCACCGTGCGCTCGTCGACGAACGCATTGCCCCAGACGCCGTCCAGGAGCTGCCCGCGCGTAAAGACGCGCCCCGGGCGCGAGGCGAACATCTGCAAAAGACGAAACTCCTTGACGCTGAGCTTCAAGGGCACGCCGGCCGCGGTCGCTTCGAATCTGGTCTCATTCATCACAAGAGGACCGCAGGTCACAATCATCTCCTCGCCGTCATTGACGGGCGGCGCGGCGTCGGGACGCACATGACCTTCGGCACTTGCGCGGCGAAGAACGGCTCGAATGCGAGCCGTGAGCTCTCTGGGCATGAACGGCTTGACGACATAGTCGTCCGCACCCGCATCAAGACCTTCAACGCGATCCGCCTCGTCGCCCCGCGCCGTGATCATCACGACGGGAATCGATGCATTGACCGCGTCAGCTCTAACCTCGCGCAAAAAATCGAACCCCGAACCGTCCGGGAGCATCACGTCAAGAAGAATGAGATCAAAGCCGCCCGCTCGAAGCGCGGAACGCGCCCCGGCCAGATCGGCAGCCTTAACCGCCTCATGCCCGTCCGTTTCGCAAATGAAGGCGAGGAGTTCGCGAATAGCGGTTTCGTCGTCGACGATGAGAAGCTTGGCCATAGACCCCTTGCAGTTATTTTCTGAAAATTAATGTTGAGTGCCGTCTTCAGCCGGCTCCTTTTGAGCGACTGGAGTTTTTTGAGTATAGAACTCATGTCGAACGTCCGCACCGTCCTTGATGTAGATGACGGCTTCGCAGACATTCTTCACGTGGTCGCCAACACGCTCTAGCGAGCGGCCGATCCATGTGAGCGCAATCGCACCTTCGATTGAGGACGAATCCTGCATCATGTGCACGATCAGGCTTCGGAGAGCCGTCTTGTAGACGTCGTCAACAAGATGATCCCGGTCTATGACCTCGCGGGCAAGGTCCGTGTCGAGACGGGAAAGTGCAAGGATGGAATCGTCGATCATGTGCGCAACGGTGTCGACGGCCATGATGATGGCGGAGCGATTTTCAAGAAGCGAAGCGTCGAGTCCCTTGAGCTCGAGAACGCTTCCCGCCATGTTGCGGATTTCGTCGCCCATGCGCTCGAAGTCGACGGACACGCGGCTCATGCCGATGAGCGTGCGAAGATCCCGGGCAGCGGGCTGCCTACGGGCAAAGACGGTTTCGATTTTGGCATCGACCGCCACTTCGCAGCCGTTCACCTCGGCGTCTCTGACCATGACCGAGCGGGCTTCGTCCGCATCGAGCTTGTTAAGAGCATCGGCCGCCTTCACGAGCTGCTCGCGCACGAGCTTTCCCATGGCGGTCACTTCGGCTAGCACTTCATCGAGATCGCGGTCGAAGCTTTTGACAATGTGATTCATGATGTATTTTCCTTTCCATTTAGCCGAAGCGGCCGGTGATGTAGTCCTCCGTCGCCTTCTTCTGCGGACGCGTGAAGATGTCGGTTGTCGGACCGGCCTCGATGAGTTCGCCCAGATAGAGGAAGGCCGTATAGTCGGAAACACGGGCCGCCTGCTGCATGGAGTGAGTGACGATCACAACCGTGTAGTCGTTCTTGAGCTCTTCGATAAGCTCCTCGATGCGCGCGGTTGAAATCGGGTCAAGAGCCGAGCACGGCTCGTCAAGCAGGAGCACCTCAGGCTTGACGGCGATGCCGCGGGCGATGCAAAGACGCTGCTGCTGGCCGCCCGAGAGGCTCGTCCCGGGTTGGCGAAGCTTGTCCTTGACGTCGTTCCAGAGAGCAGCCTTCTTGAGAGCCCACTCGACGCGTCCGTCGAGTTCGGACTTGGAAACGTTTTCACGCAGTCGGATGCCGTAGGCGATGTTGTCGTAAATGCTCATTGGGAACGGAGTCGGACGTTGGAAGACCATGCCGACTCGGCTCCTCAGCGTGCAGTCTTCGATTGCGCCCGTGAGGATGTTGACGCCGTCAAGCATCAGTTCGCCTTCGGCACGCTGCCCCGGATAAAGGGCGTACATGCGGTTGAAGGTGCGAAGCAGCGTGGACTTGCCGCATCCCGACGGACCGATGAAGGCCGTAACCCGACCTTCCGGAATATCGAGCGAAATGTGCTTGAGCGCATGGAACTTGCCGTACCACACGTTGAGATCGATCACGGAGATCTTCGTAGGAATGCCGTCGAGATTCTTCGCGGTCATGCTGGTTTGATCAATGCTGGTCATGCTGGTTTCTTATTTCAAATTCAATTCAATCCGCCTTAGCGGGAGCGGCGCCGTTCGCGCAGGATGATGGCGCCCAGGCTCATCAGGAAGACGAGCGCAACGAGAACTAGCGAGGTGCCGTATTGAAGATGTCGCGTTCCCTCGATGTTCGTGCCGGAGGTGGCCATCACGTAGACGTGATAGGGAAGTGCCATGACGGGCTCGAAGAGTGAGACGCCGTCCTTCTGCGTGAAGAAGACCGTGCCGGTGTACATCACAGCCGCGGTTTCACCGGCAGCGCGGGCAAGCGCCAGAATGGCGCCCGTGAGAATGCCCGGAAGCGCGTTCGGAAGAATCACCTTCATGATCGTCTCAAAGCGCGTTGCGCCCAAGGCGAGCGAAGCCTCGCGCCAGTCCTGCGGAATCTGCTTGAGAGCGGTTTCCGTCGTATTGATGATGATCGGAAGGCTGAGCACGGCAAGCGTCAGAATGCCCGAAAGAAGGCTTACGCCGAGGCCGCAGAAAACGACGAAGAACGTCAGGCCGAAAAGCCCGAAGATGATCGACGGAACGCCCGCGAGATTTGCAATCGAGAGACGAATCACAGTGATGACCGGTGAATCGAGGTTGTATTCGTTCAGGAATACCGCGCTCATGACGCCGAGCGGCAGTGCGATCAAAAGCGAGCCGGCGGCAAGCAGGAATGTGCCCGCAATGCAGGGCCAGATGCCGCCTTCGCTCATCATGTTTCTCGGAGCTTCGGTCAGGAACTCCCAGCTCATGGCAGGCATGGCGTTCCAGACGATGACGCCCAGCATGGAAACAAGCGAGAGCACGCATACCAGCGCTGCGCCGCGCATCACGGCAAAGCCGGCAATACCGGCAAGGCTGCGCATCTTGAGATCTTTCATCATGCGCTCCTAAGGGAGATACGACGCGTAAACAGCCACGCGGCAAAGTTGAAGGCAAAGGTAATCAGGAAAAGCAGGAGTCCCGCAGCATAAAGCGCGTGATAGTGCTCGCCGCCGACGGCTGCCTCGGCCATTTCGGCCGCGATGCCGGCCGTCATCGGACGGATCGGATCAAAAATGCTTTCGGGAATGATCCCAGCACCACCAGCGACCATCAGCACGACCATCGTTTCGCCGATGGCGCGCGAAAGGCCGAGCATGACCGACGTTCCGATGCCGCCCATGGCCCAGCGCAGTTCGACTCGGCAGAGCGTCTCCCATCGCGTGGCACCAAGAGCAAGCGAAGCTTCACGAAGCGAGCCAGGCACGTTTCTGAGCGCGTCCTCGGAAATGGAGGCGATCGTAGGAATGCACATGAAGGCAAGCATCAGACCTGCGTTGAAAAGGTTGAGGCCGGTGGGCAGATTGAACGTCTGCTGAAGCCACGGTGCCACGATCACCATGCCGATGAAGCCGATGACCACGGAGGGCAGCGCCGCCATCAACTCGATGACGGGCTTGAGAATTCGAGCGGCCCAGCCGGGAACCGCACAATGAAGCGCCGCCGCAGTAAGGACGCCGAGCGGCACGGCGATGACGGCGGTCAGAACGGCGGCCGAAAAGGAGCCTACGATCATTGCGCCGAGACCGAAGACCGGCGGCTCGTCCGTCGGATACCAGTCTGTCGTGAAGAGGAAGTCCCAGATGGGAACATCTTTGAAGATGGGCAGAGCTTGTGCCAAAAGGAAGAGCACGATGGCCGCAAGCGCGAGCACGCTCACGCAGGCGACGACGCCCGAGGCTCTCCGGAACAGCGTGTCCGCTGATCTGTAATTGAGCATGTGGAATCCCTGAAGAAATGGTTCTTTCTTCGACGTATAAAGAACGCCGGCCGAATCGAGAGCGATCGGCCGGCGTGCTTCAATCGGCTGTCTTGACCGTTTACTGTTCGCCGGTCAGTGCTTACTTGAGCGAGACGAAGCCGGACTTGGTGACGTACTGCTGGCCTTCAGCGGAGAGCGTGTAGTCGACAAGCTTCTTGGCATCGCCCTGCGGCTGGCCGGACGTGAAGAGGAAGAGTTCGCGGGCGATCGGCCACGTGCCGTCCTTTGCACTCTTGACGCCGGGCTGAACGCCGTTCACGGCCAAACCCTTGATCTGGCTGTCGAGATAGCCGACGCCAATGTAGCCGATGGCATTCGGATTGCCGGCAACAGCCTGAACCACGCCGCCGGAGGAGCTCTGAAGAAGCGCGCGCTGGGAAACACGGGTCTTGCCCATGACGAGCTCCTGCCAGGATTCGAACGTGCCGGAGGAGGAATCACGGCCGACAACGACCACCGGAGCGTCGGCGCCGCCGATTTCCTTCCAGTTCTTGATCTTGCCGGCATAGAGGTCGCGAAGCTGTTCAAGCGTAAGAGCGCCAACCTTGTTCTTCGGGGACACGACCGGAATGATGGCATCGCGAGCAACCGTGATCCTGACCGGATTGATGCCGTGAGCTTCGAAGTCCTTCTTTTCCTTGTCCTTGAGGTCGCGGCTCGACATGGCCACATCGGTCATCTTGTCGCGGAGCGCCTTGATGCCGTTGCCGGAACCCGTGCCGGAGATCGTCACGACGATGCCGGGATTCTTCTGCATGAAGGCTTCGGAAACCTGCTGCATGATCGGAAGAACCGTCGTGGAGCCGTTAAGGTTGACCGTGCCGGCTGCAAACGTCGTGCCGCAGGCTGCGAGAGCGGAAGCGGCGCAGACAAAAGTCACAACGCGGCGGCGGGAAAAGATGTTGTTCTGCATGATGAATATATTTTCCATTCAGTTGTAAAAGTCGTGCAGGTGCTGTTCTCCTGTACGCATGCGCAGTATGAACATCCGGATTGACGCCCCAATGAACCTTTAATGACAATTTCATGACACCGTCTCCCGGCGTGACTTCTCTGCTTAAGAGAACTTCAGAGAAAGTCTCATTTATTGCGTGAAATCAAAAACCTAGTAATTCAGTCGGTTTCTTATTTGGGGCTTAACCACCACTTGCCGAACTCGGGGTACCATGCCTGTTATGGAAAGGAGCTTCAGGGGTTCAAATCTCCTCCCCTGCGTTCGGCCAGAGGCCGGCAGAACGACCGTTCTCTTTCCGAAGCTTTTGCGGAATCTGGTAGTTCCGCGAACTTATTCAGCCCGGCCGGGTACCTCGGCCGGGCTTTTTTTCAATGGCAAAACGATGAAAAAAGGAGGGCTCCCTCCTGAGAGCCCTCCTCATATATTTCAGACGTGCTTCGCTTCAGTCTCAGCGTCCGAAAGCCTTGTGCGCATCAATCGGCAGCGCGCGGTAGCCGAGACCGCCCTTGACGTGCATTTCGAAGGCGGGCTTGTTCTCGCCCCAGCGGAATTCCGTCAGAACCGGCGAAGGCGTTCCGCCGGAACCGATGCCGATGCTGGCCCAGTAGACGATGACCGAGTTCTTGTCGGCCTGATATTCGACCGAGGACGTGATCGGAGAATAAATCTCATGACCGCGGTCCTTGCCGTATTCCCAGACCTGCTGAACGGTCATGGCCTTCTGGTCGATCTTGTAGACGACGGCGCGGCTGTACTTTTCGTTCTGGTTTTCAGGCTGGACAAATGCGCGGCCATCGCCGTTGTCAAAGACGGAAACGTAGATGACGTCGCCCTTGCTCATCTCGTCGATCTTCCAGGCGGTGTGCTGCGTCCAGGTCCAGTCGAAGCCGCCCTCGCACTTGCCGATGCGGCAGGCAAGCGGCTTGCCGTCCTTGTCGACCGGCGTGAGAACCTTTTCCTTGAGGCCGGCGCGCCAGCCGTTCGGAGCAGCGAGAATCCACTTCACCTGCTTGTCGCGGCCGATCTTGACGACGGCGGACTGATGACGTGATGAAATGATGATCGAATCGTCGACGGGATCATGGTCGACGGAATTGACGTGGGCCCAGTTGCGGCCCGCGCCGGTTCCGGTAATGTCGCCGAAAGCCTGCTGGGCCTCAAGCTTCGCCAGCTGAGCAGCGGAAAGCGTCTTGCCGGACTGGGACACGTCGACATTGAGACAGACGGCGCCTTGGTCAATCGACTTGAGAACGATGTTGCGGTTCGGATCGAGAATATCGAAGAGACGCCATTCGTCAACGACCTCGCCCGAGGAATTCACCTCGATGATGACGTCTCGGACGGTATGAACGCGAGTGTCGTCGGCGCGCCTCAGGTCGGCGGAAGCCACGCGCAGGAAATAATGGTCGTTTTCAGCCGGCATCATGGCGTGGCTGAAATCGGCATAGTTGACGGGCAGGCGGCGGTTGAAGATCTTGCGGCCGAGAAGGTCGTACTTGGCGTAGTTCTGGCCGTAGCCCCAT
>JAXZEJ010000038.1:0-1204 GCA_037424205.1 bacterium
TGCGCTGGGCAAATTCGTTCATGACGTCAGGAACGGTGCGCTCAAGCGCGAGCTCATGATCGTTGCTACGGGCGACCACAACCTTCGCATGACGTATGCGGGCGGTTATGAGCACCACCTTCGCGGCGTGCCGGTTCTGATTTGGGTACCCGAAAGCCTGAAGACGGCGGCAGCGAAGGTCGACGTCACGCGCTGGGTCGGGCATCGGGACATCTTCCCGACGATCAACGGCGCTGTGCTCGGCAAGAAGCCGGAAATTCAGGAAGGACGCAATCTTCTGGCAGACGACCCGATGGATCTTTCGATTTCCTTTACGGGGATTGCCGCCGGCAGCTGGGGCGCCGCCATGGTTGAGGGCGGCGGTGTCGTGGCCTGCTATCGCTGGGAGAACGACCGCATGGTCCGCGAGGACGAATGCACGGGGCTCGCAAAGAAGATGGCCGATGCCGCCCGTGCTCAGTGGGCGCTGGCCGACTACAAGGTCAGAAAGGGGCTTCTCAACGAGAAGTAAGCCGGATTTGGAAAAGAAGAAAACGGGCCCGCAGTCTTCGGCGACTGCGGGCCCGTTTGTTCGTGCGGCGTCAGAGAATTGCGCGGCGCCGGGACGGAGCGTCAGGCACGGCGCTTGTCAAGGCCGAGATCGGCCATGATCGTCGCGGAGATTTCTTCGATCGACTTCGTCGTGGAGTTGAGCCAGCGGATGCCTTCGCGAGCCATCAGGCCTTCGGCGTCGGCGATTTCCTGGCGGCAGTTTTCAATGCTTGCATAGTGGCTGTTCGGACGGCGTTCGTTGCGAATTTCGGACAGGCGTTCGGGCTTGATGGACAGGCCGAACAGCTTGTGGCGAAGCGGGATGAGCGCGTCGGGTAGCGAACCGCGGTCGAAGTCCTCGGGGATGAGCGGGTAGTTGGCAACCTTGATGCCGAACTGCATGGCGAGGTAGAGCGACGTCGGGGTCTTGCCGGAACGGGAGACGCCCACGAGAATCACGTCGGCCTCGTCAAGGCCGCGGTTCGTCTGGCCGTCGTCGTGCTGCAGCGTGTAGTCGATGGCGGCGATGCGGCGGTTGTAGCGGGCGTCGTCGCGAATGCGGTGGCTCTGGCCGATGGAGTGGGCGCTCTTCATGCCGAGTTCGGTTTCGAGCGGGCCGACGAACTTGCGGAAGAGGTCGATGATGTGGCCGCTCACGTGCTCGTTGAACGTG
>JAXZEJ010000039.1:0-6561 GCA_037424205.1 bacterium
CGGTAATGGCGGCGAATCTGAACATCAGCATGGCCGCTGCGTTCTTAGTCTCCATCGTCATCCAGTTTACCGGAAGATAGAAGATGCCGATGACGAGCGGAATCATCGCGATGCGCGTCCACGTAAGCAGCATCGGGACGTTGAGCTTGAACGGAGGCTTCAGTTTGGCCATTTAAAAGTCCTTGTGTATCTTTTAGACGCTCCCATGGAGCTGAGCATAGATTTTAGCCGCGAGTGCGTCGGAAATGCCGTCGACTTTTGCAATATCTTCGGCCGAGGCGTTTGAAAGTTGCCTCAAGCCGCCGAAATGCGTGAGAAGTTTTGCACGGCGCTTCGGTCCGATTCCCTCAAGATCCTCAAGCCTGCTCGACTGGCGGGTCTTCGCGCGCTTGGCGCGCATGCCCGTGATGGCAAAGCGGTGGGCCTCGTCTCGAATTTCGGCAATGAGCATGAGCGCGCGGCTCATGGTGCCGAGCACCAGAGGCTCGCGCCTCTCGCCGTCGATCTCGGGAAAGATCAGCGTTTCAAGCCCCACCTTGCGGCCCTCGCCCTTGGCGACGCCCACGATGACGGACAGATCGAGGCCGAGCTCGGTGAAGACCTGGCGGGCCATTTCGACCTGGCCCTTGCCGCCGTCGACGAGCACGACGCTCGGCAGCACGGCCTCGCCGCGGGTCACGGGCCTGTAGCGGCGCTCGAGCACCTGCCGCATGGCCGCGTAGTCGTCGCCGGGCTCGATCCCGGTGATGTTGAAGCGCCGGTAGAGGGCCGACTGCATGCGGCCTTCGGAGAAGACGACGCAGGAGGCCTGCGTCGCCTCGCCCGCCGTATGCGAAATGTCGAAGCACTCGACGCGGAAATTCATCGGATCGCCATCGTCGGGCTCGAAGCCGAGAATGTCGATGAGCTCGCGGAGTCTGGCAAGCTGGCTGCCTTCCTCCTGAAGATGGCGGGCAAGCGCGATCTCGGCGCCCTTGACGCACATCTCGAGCCAGCGCCTGCGGGTCTCGCGGGGTTCGGCCACGACCGTGACGCGGCGGCCCGCCGCAGCCGTCATGGCTTCGCCAACGGCCTCGATCGCTTCCGGACGCTCCTCGTCCGTCATGACGGAGCCGTCAAGAATGATGACGTTCGGAACCGGCATGCCGTCCCCGTAGTGCTGGCGCACGAAGGCCGTCATGATTTCAGCCCTGGAAGGCATGAGGGACTCGCTCCTCACGCCGAGCTTCGGGAAGCACGGACGGTCGCCGAGATGGCGTCCGCCTCGAACCATGGCCAGATTGACGCAGGCGACCGCGCCGGATACGGCCACGGCCACGATGTCGGCATCGGTGTCGCCGCCCGTCGTCTCGATGGCCTGCTGTTGCTGCACGGTCGTGAGCGCCGCGATGCGGTCTCGGTAGAAGGCCGCCTTTTCAAAGTCCCAGGCCTCGGACGCCTCCCACATGCGCTTTTCATAGTCCTCGACGATGTCGCGCGTACGGCCCTCAAGAAAGGCGGATGCGCGCTCGATGTCCCCGGCGTACTCCTCCTGCGTGATCCTGCCCACGCAGGGCGCCGAGCATCGGCCGATCTGACCCAGAAGACACGCGCGGTCGCGGTTGGAGAAGACGGAGTTTTCGCAGGTCCTCAGCCCGAAGACCTTCTGCATGATCTGGATCGCCTCGCGCACGGCCGTCCCGTTGGGATAGGGCCCGAAGAAGCGCGACTTGCGGTCGACGCCGCCGCGATAGTAGGAAAGGCGCGGAAAGGCCTCGGGGCCGAGGCGCAGATACGGATAGCTCTTGTCGTCCCGAAAGAGGATGTTGTACTTGGGATTGAGCGTCTTGATAAGGTTGTTTTCAAGAAGGAGCGCCTCCGCCTCGCTTCGCGTGACCGTCGTATCGAGCCTTGCGATCTGGCTCACCATGATGGCGATGCGGGGCGAGAGTCCTGCGGGATTTCGGAAGTAGGAGGACACGCGCTTCTTGAGGTCGCGCGCCTTCCCGACGTAGAGGCAGGCGCCTGCTGCGTCGAAGTATCGGTAGCAGCCCGGCAGATTCGGAAGCGTCCGAATCTCCTGCTGCGGATCGAAGTCGGTCTTCGCCCCGGCGTCCTCGGCAAGGACGATCCCGTCGGCGGCATCTTTCTCGGTCATGAGCTCAGCGGAATTGAAGGTCCCATGATTGTACCGCGCCGCAGGGCTGTAAAATGCCTGCAAATTCACCACTTTACCGATTCATCATGCCCGAAACCGTCAACGCGCCCGCCGGCGCCGTCATCTTCTGCCGCGTCATCGACAACTTCGGCGACGCCGGCGTCACCTGGCGACTTGCCAAGCGCCTTCGCGATCTGAAGCTTCCCGTCACGCTCGTCATCGACGCCGTCGACGTGCTCGCCAAGCTCGTCCACGACCTGGATCCGGCCGCCAAGGCGGCAGCCGTTCGCGGCATTCAGATCGTTGACTGGGACTTCTTCGAAGCCGAAGTCAATGAAGGCAATCTTGCCCGCATCGGCGACGTCTGGCCCTCGCTCGTCTTTGAAACCTTCGGTTGCCGCCTGCCCGACGCCGTTGAAAAGGGACTGTGCGACGACCGCCTGCGCCTCTGGGTGAATCTGGACTACCTCTCCGCCGAGGACTGGGTCGAGGGCTCGCACATGGTCTGGGGGCTTCATCCGACACTGCCCGTCAAGAAGCTCTGGTACTTCCCGGGCTTTACCGACAAAACGGGAGGCCTGCTCATCGAGGACGGCCTGGCGGAAGCTCGCCGCGCATTCGATGCCGAAGCTTGGCGCAAGGCGCACGGCGCCCTTCCCGGCCGCCGCACGCTCTTTTTCTTCGCCTATCCCGTCAATGCGATCGACCGCCTTGCCGCAGGCCTCAAGGCCGCGAACGAGCCCCTCAACATGATGCTCGCCCCGGGCGCCGCATCCGACATGCTCGCCAAGGCGCTTGAGGGCGACGAGCGGTTCAACGTCGTGCGCCTTCCGTTCGTGCCTCAGGAGGAATTCGACGACATCCTTCGCGCCGCCGACGCCGCCATCATCCGCGGCGAAGACAGCTTCGTGCGCGCGCAGCTCGCCGGCACGCCGCTTCTCTGGGCCACCTACCCGACCGACGACAAGGCGCATGAAATCAAGCTCGACGCCTGGCTCGGACGATTCGAGGCCGTCTGGCCCGAAGAGGACGCCGGCGCCCGCAAGGCATTCGATGCAGCCGCACGCCACTGGGTCGACGGCACGCTCGAACCAGAGGAATTCAAGGCCTGGCTTGCAGCCATCCCCGCTCAAAAGCGCGCTGCCGAAGTCTGGCGCGACTCGCTTTTGCAGCGCGGAGATCTTGCCCGCCGCATTCTCGGACTTGTGCCTCAGGCGTGAAAAAAAAGCCGGCCGCCTCCTGCCTTGCGTCAAATGCACCGTCCAAAATAACCGATCGACGGACATAAAAATTTGCTAGAATAGCCTGCTATTGATTTTTTGCTTCTTGCGCCCTCTTGCAAACGGGCGCGGGAAAAATTCTCGCAACACTGCAATTAGGGAATCTGATAAATGAAAACCGCTCAGGAACTCCGCCTCGGCAACGTCTTCATGGTCGGCAAGGATCCGATGGTCGTTGTCAAGTCCGAATACTCCAAGGGTGGCCGCGGCGCCTCCACGGTCAAGATGAAGATGAAGAACCTTCTCACGAACGCCATGACGGAAACCGTTTTCCGTGCTGACGACAAGTTTGAAGACCTCATCCTCGAACGCAAGGAAGTTACGTACTCCTACTTCGCCGATCCGCACTATGTCTGGATGGACGAAGAATACAACCAGTACGAAGTTGAAGCCGACGTCATGGCCGAAGCCCTCAAGTACCTCGAAGACGGCATGCCCGCTGAAGCCGTCTTCTACGAAGGCCGCGCCATCTCCATCGAACTCCCGACGATCCTCGTCCGCGAAGTCACCTACACCGAACCCGCCGTCAAGGGCGACACGTCCGGCAAGGTCATGAAGCCCGCCAAGATCGCCACCGGCTACGAACTCTCCGTTCCGGCCTTCGTCGAATCCGGCGACAAGATCGAAATCGACACCCGTACGGGCGAATACCGCAACCGCGTGAAGTAATCTTCACCGTTCGGTCGATAGATCAGCAAAACCCGATGCTCCTCCGGAACGTCGGGTTTTCTTTTGGCCTCATTTCGGCCGGCTTTGCGCCCTACCGCTTGATTTCAAGCGAAAAGTGCGCCTCATGCGCTACACTGCAGGGCGTTTCGCACCGTTTTATTTCTGCAATACCATGGACATTCAGAAAGACAACCGCATGTACATGCAGATCGCCCTTCTCACTTCTCAGAGAAGCTACGCCCGCCGCCTCAAGGTGGGCTGCGTGATCGTCAAGAACCACTCCATCATTTCGTTCGGCTGGAACGGCATGCCTACGGGCTACGACAACTGCTGCGAAATGGAGGTTGACGGCCGCCTCGTGACGCGTCCCGAAGTGCAGCACGCCGAGCTCAACGCCATTGCGAAGCTCGCCGAAAACGGCTACTCGAGCAAGGGCGCCGCGATCTTCATCACGCACAGCCCCTGCATTCACTGCGCGCTCCTCATCCAGAAGTGCGGCATCACCGACGTCTACTATCACACGCTCTACCGCAGCTGCGAGGGCCTTGAATTCCTCAAGCGCGCCGGCGTCAACGTGACGCAGCTCTCCGACGTCGAGCCGCCCGTTGCCATGCAGCCCTGCGACAGCCGCATCGAAGGCTGCAAGTGCGGCGGCACCGGCTCCGTCCACTAAGAAGGATCAGTCCTGCCTCAGCGCGGCGGCACGCTTTGCCGCCGCCCTTCCGGCATCCCGTCCCTGCACCAGGCAGGTAATGAGCGACATGCCGCCGGGACGTCCGCGGCCGAAGATGCCGCCCGTCGTCTCGCCCGCGGCCCAGAAGCCCGGGATCTCCCTTCCCATTCGGTCGAGCAGCACGGCCTCGGGGCTCACCGCAAGTCCGCCGAGCGTCATGTGCACGTACACGGCCTCGCGCCCCCAATAGAACGGCGGCGCATCAATGGTCTGTGTAAAGATTCGCTTTCCAAACTCCCGATCGAGCCCCTTTTTCGCATCCTCGTTGTATTCCGCGAGCGTGCGCTTCAGAGCGCCGACGGGCACGTCCATGCCGCGCGCCATCTCCTCCACCGTATTCGAGCGGCGCACCGTGCCGTCGGCCAGCTTCAGGCCCAGCGTTCCGCCCTTGCGGGACCGGCTGTCCGTAATCACCCAGACCGTGCGGCCCGGCTGATTGAGAATCGCCTCGCTGATGTCGTAGATCGGCATGCCCTCGTTCACAAATCGCACTCCGAGACTGTTGACGTAAATGTCGCCGCCCACATAGTCGAGGAGGCGCCCGCCCGCATAAGGCAGAAGAATGATGTTGCCCATCCCGACCGTGTGGCCGCCCACCATGGCGCCGAGATCGAGCCCGTCGCCCGTGGCGCCGTCAAAATAGAGTCCGTGGGGATTGGCGGTGGTGGGCATGTCGGGCGTCAGGCGATCGTCATAGAGAAGCCTGCGGCTCACATCGGCCGTAAAGCCGCCCGTTGCAATCACGATTCCGCCCGCGCGAAGAGTTTCTTCGCGCACGCCCCCGCCCGGCAGCGTGCGCCTCACGGAGACGCTCACGCGGCCGTCGTTCGACTCCGCATATCCAACAGCCGTCGCACGGGCGTTGAGCATCGTCCTGACGCCGAGCGACCGGGCGTTCTCATGAAGCGCAATCACGAAGCGTCGGCCTGCCGCAAGACCGATTGCCGTCACGCTTCGCGGATGCATGTCGCCCACCGCCTGATAGGCCGTCTGCGTCATGACGAGCCCCTTCGATTCAAGCCAGTCGACGGCGGATTCGGATTGAAGCGCAATGTGCGTGAGATGAGGCCTCAGGACCGTGCCGCCGGTTTTGATGGCATCATCGATCCAGAGCTCCACGGAATCTGTGAAGCCGATCGGCGCCTGCCGCCTCGGGCTCATGACGGCGACGGAACCCGCCGCATAAAGGGTGTGGCCGCCCACAAGCGGGCCCTTTTCGAGAAGAAGAACATTGCGAACGCCCGCTTCGCGAGCGGAAAGCGCAGCCGTCAGTCCGGCCATGCCCGTGCCGATCACGATCACGTCCCAGTCCCTGCGCCCGTTCGTCTCGTCGGCCGCCAGCACGGGCACGGGACAGAGCGCAGCGGCGGCGCCCGCCGCCAGCAGCCTGCGCCTCACGGCGTCGGGTCCTTTCTCGTTCCTCTTCAGGTCAAAAGCCATGGCAGCCGTCCTCAATTCCCGTGGTTCAGGCCTTTTTCAACGACGCCGATCGTCTCGAGCAGCCAATAGGCCTCGAGCGCGCTCTTGACGCCGAGCTTGGTGAAGGCGTTGCCACGGTGCATCTTGACGGTCGGGAGCGAAATGAAGAGCTTCTCGCCGATGTCCTTGTTGCTCATGTCCATGGCGGCAAGCTTCACGACGTCCTGCTCGCGGCCGGTCAGGGAATCGTAGAGCTCGCGGATTCTATCCTTGCTTCGCGTCTGCTCGTGAAGCGCAAGCGAATGCTCGACCGCGCGCGCGAC
>JAXZEJ010000040.1:0-1490 GCA_037424205.1 bacterium
TGAACCCGTCATCTCCGCCCAGAACCGTCATGACGCCCGCGAGGCTCAGAAGGATTCCGGGAATGATCCACCACCGCGCCCGCTCGCCGTTGAAGAGTACGGCAAAGACGATCGTCAGGCACGGCCAGAGATAGTTGACCATGCCGACCTGCATGGTCTGCGTGGAATCCGCCGCCATCGAGAGCGAAATGATGAAGCAGACGGCACACAGATTGGCTGAGCCCACGCCCAGAAGCAGATACTTCCGAGAAAAGGCCCGCAGATGCGGGCGGCCGAAAATGAGAAAAAGAAGCAGGCAGGCCGCCGCGTACATCACCGTAAAACCCGGGCCGCGCCCGAAGTCCTCGGCGACGCCGCGGCAGATCCCGACGCTCATGCCCCAAAGTGCGGGAGCAAGAAGACCGATTGCCGTTGCGCGTGCTGATGCGTCCATAGCAAAAAATCCCGCCGCTTGAAATTCGCGGCGGGATCCAAAGAACAATTGGTAATTGAACTTTATTCCTGAGCTTCAGGTTATTCCTCGAAGGCACCCTTGACGATGACTTCACCGCCGCGCATGCACTGGCAGCCGCCCATGAAGACGTCGGTGATTTCGTTGTCGGCGTTGAGGAAGAGAAGGTCGGCGTCGGCGCCGACTTCGATCACGCCCTTGCCCTGAAGCGTAAGGGCTTCGGCGATCGTGCGGGTCATCGGGAGAAGAGCGGTCGTCAGGTCATGACGGCGGGCGAGTTCCTGAACGGCTTCGATGTCGCACATGATGGAGCCCACGCCGAGGCCGACCATTTCACCGGCTTCGTTGAAGCGCGGCATGGAGCCGTGGCCGTCGGAGCTCATCGTGATGCGGTTGACCGGCACGCCGTTTTCAACAGCCATGTCGAAGGCATCGGCAGCCGTGCCCATGTAGCAGCCGCCGCCCGTGGTGATGTCGATGTAGCCGCCGCGCTTGGCGAAGTCCATGGAGCGTTCGAAGACCTTCGGATGACGGGCAACGTGCGTCGGACGGATGTGCTTGATCGGGAGACCGGAAGCAACGATGCCGTCGAAGATGTCGAAGGAGGACGTGAAGTCGCCGAGATGGACGTGAACGAAGCCGGTCTTGCCCGTGAGCATGCCGGCGACGCGGACGTCGGCCACGATGGAGCGGACTTCTTCCATGGACGGGAAGGAGCAGCGGTGGTCGCCGAGAGCGATCTTGACGCCGAGCACTTCGGGGATGGCGAAGAGTTCGGTCTTCACGCAGTCCGTGATCGTCGTGACGGGATAGGAATAGTTGCTCGTCCACATCCAGCCGGAGGCGCCTTCCTGCTTGAGGCCGCGCACCTTGGCGAGAAGGTTTTCAATCGAGCGGGACATGGAGTCCGTGCCGGAAACGCCGAGGAACGTGGTCACGCCGGCCTTCACGAGTTCGGAGAAGACGAGTTCGGGGCAGCGGCTCTTCCAGCCGCCTTCACCGCCGCCGCCCGTCACGTGGATGTGCTGGTCGATAAGAC
>JAXZEJ010000041.1:0-13605 GCA_037424205.1 bacterium
GGTGGGTGGTGTGGAAGGGGCTGAGGATATAAAGTCCTCACCCCTATCCGATTTCCGGATTGGGTTGTGGTACGGCAGAAAAACCGGCTTTGCGCTATGCTCAAAAAATCTGCTCATTCATTTCGGAAGGCTATTAATAATGGATTCACTTCTTAAGAACTCACACCGAGTCGTCGTCAAGGTCGGCAGCGCACTTGTCACCAACGACGGACGAGGTCTCGACATTCAGGCCATCGAACGCTGGGCAACTCAGATTGCGGAGCTTCAGAAGATGGGGCGTGAGGTTATTCTCGTTAGCTCTGGAGCTATTGCCGAAGGCGTGCTTCGTTTGGGCTGGGAGACGCGTCCTTCGCATGTCTATGAGCTTCAGGCTGCTGCCGCCGTTGGTCAGATGGGTCTCGTAGAGGCTTATGAGCGTCATTTCCGCAACCATGGCATCGGGACGGCTCAGGTGCTTCTCACGCATCAGAATCTCACGGATCGCGAGCAGTATCTCAATGCCCGCATGACTATCCGAGAGCTTCTGAGACTTGGCATTGTGCCCGTTATCAATGAGAACGACACTGTCGTTACGAGCGAAATCAAGGTTGGTGACAACGACACTCTTGGCGCCTTGGTGACGAATCTTGTTGAGGCGGACGTGCTCGTCATTCTCACCGATCAGAAGGGGCTTTATACGGCCGATCCCCGAAAGGACCCGAACGCAACGTTTGTCAACGTTGCTACAGCCGGCGATCCGGCTCTTGAAAAAATGGCGGGTGGTGCGGCCAGCACGCTTTCCAAGGGCGGCATGATTACGAAGATCCTTGCGGCCAAGCGTGCCGCTCGTTCCGGTGCGGGCACCATCATTGCTTCCGGACGAGAGGAGGATGTTCTCACCCGTCTGGCCAAGGGGGAACTTATCGGCACGCATCTGAAGCCGTCGTCTACAGTTCTTCACGCCCGCAAGCAGTGGATCGCCGACCACTTGCGCGCTTCTGGAAGCCTCGTGCTCGATGATGGTGCCGCGAAGGCTCTTGTTGCCAAGCACACTTCGCTTTTGCCTGTGGGGGTCATCGAAGTTAAGGGGGATTTCGTGCGCGGTGAGGTGGTTTCCTGTCTGACAGAGGACGGCCGTGAAATTGCTCGCGGCCTCGTGAACTATTCGAGCGATGATGCCTCACGCATTCTTCGAGCTCATACTGAAGAGATTGAAGAGCGTCTTGGCTATATGGAACAGCCTGAGATGATCCATCGCGACAATATGGTGGTTCTGGTCGATGCCTGAGCGAGTAATAGCAGCCGGAGCTCTCAAAACGCGTCCTTCGGGTTAGCGTTCGAGAGGTCTGGCGGTTAAAATAATCAAATTGCTTTTATTCAAGCGGCTTCCCGACTAATGACGGAAGCCGCCGTTATTTTCAACAGACACACGTTAAGAAAAATGCGCGCCCGTTCCTATTTCCTTTCCACGCTGAAAGAAGCGCCTGCCGATGCTGATGTGATCAGCCAGCAGTACATGATCCGTGCCGGCATGATCAAGAAGCTTGCCGCCGGCGTTTATACCTACATGCCGGTCGGCCTTCGCACGATCCGCAAGATCGAGAAGATCATCCGCGAAGAAATGGATCGTGCGGGTGCGATCGAACTTCTGATGCCGCTTGTGCAGCCCGCCGAGCTTTGGCAGGAATCCGGCCGCTGGGAGAAGTACGGCGCCGAACTTCTCCGCTTCAAGGATCGTCATGATCGCGACTTTGTAATCCAGCCGACTTCTGAAGAAGTTGTTACCGACATCGCTCGTCAGGAAATCAAGAGCTGGCGTCAGCTTCCTGTGAATTTCTATCACATCCAGACGAAGTTCCGCGACGAGCGCCGCCCCCGCTTCGGCGTGATGCGCGGTCGCGAATTCACGATGAAGGATGCCTATTCCTTTGACCGTGATGCTGAAGGCGCTGCCGTTTCCTACGACAAGATGTACCAGGCCTACCAGCGCATCTTCTCGCGTCTGGGCCTCATGTTCCGCGCTGTTCGCGCCGACACCGGCGCCATTGGCGGCAGCCGTTCCCATGAATTCCAGGTTATCGCCAATGCCGGCGAAGACGTTATTGCCTATTGTCCCGACAGCGACTACGCCGCGAACATCGAACTCGCCGAAGCTCGCGCACTCATCGAATCGCGCGCCGCTGCTTCCGAAGAGATGGTCAAGCGTCCGACGCCGGGTAAGGAAAAGTGCCACGACGTGACCGAATTCCTCGGCCTTCCCCTTGAGAAGTCCGTCAAGAGCGTGGTGCTCGTTGCAGATCGTGTTGACGAAAAGGGCAATCCTCTTCCCGTCAAGATCGTTTTGATCCTTCTCCGTGCTGACCACGACCTCAATGAGGTCAAGGCCGGTCATCTCCCGGAACTCAAGGACGGCTTCCGCTTTGCTACCGATGCTGAGATTCTCGAGCACTTTGGTTCCAAGCCCGGCTATCTTGGCCCGGTTGGCATCAAGGACGACGTTGCCGTCTATGCTGATCTGACGGTTGCCAACATGTCCGATTTCTGCTGCGGTGCCAACGAAGAAGGCTATCACTACACCGGTGTCAATTTTGGCCGTGATCTTCCTGAACCCAAGAGTGCTGATCTTCGCAATGTTGTCGAAGGCGATGCTTCTCCGGACGGCAAGGGCACGCTTCGCCTGCAGCGCGGCATTGAAGTCGGTCATGTCTTCTATCTCGGCACGAAGTACTCCGAAGCCCTCAACGCGACCTATCTCGATGAAAACGGCCAGCCGAAGGTTCTCGAAATGGGTTGCTACGGCATCGGTGTGACTCGCCTTGCTGGTGCTGCTATTGAGCAGAGCCATGACGATCGCGGCATCATCTGGCCGGATTCCATCGCTCCGTTCGAAGTGGTGATTTGCCCGATGAACTACTCCAAGAGCGAGGCTGTGCGCGATGCCGCCGACAAGCTCTATGAAGAACTCAAGGCTCAGGGTGTTGACGTCATTCTCGACGACCGCGATATGCGTCCGGGCGTTATGTTCGCCGACTGGGAGCTCATCGGCGTGCCGCACCGCGTCGTTATCGGCGACCGCGGTCTTAAGAATGGCGAAGTCGAATACGCCAATCGTCGCAACCTCGCAGAGAAGGTGATGGTCAAGACCGAGGAAGCTGTCGAGTTCGTCCTGAAGCAGATCAAGCGCTAAGCATGGTGACAAAGGGGCTCTGTTTGGGAGCCCCTGGATGAAAATAAAAAGAGGAGGTTGTTTGAACCTCCTCTTTTTTTTCTAGCTGCAGAAGCTGATTAGTGCCTGTCGTCGACGGGGTCGAATCGAAGGCGCACTTCCTTAGGAAGGTTGTAGCCTTTGTCCGGGATCGGGAAGGGCTTGCATTTCAGGATGGCGTTTCGCACGGCGGAGTCATAGGCATCCCAGCCGGACTTCTTCGCGTAGAGCGGCGCTCCGGCAAGTTCGCCATTGGGCAGAGGCTTGACGACGAATTCGGCAATGAACTGGCCGCGACGCGTAGTCGGCGGAACTTCGATCGAAATGTTCGGACGGACGCAGGCAATGATGCGGGCGTTGTAGCTGGCAAGGGCCGAGCCTGTAAGGTTCTGCTTTACGTTGCGCTTGTCGCCCGTGGGCGTGCCGGAGCGCTGACTGTCCGGATCGATTTTGGCGTTAAGTCGCGCAAGTTCCTGCTGTCGGATGGCCTGGCGAATGCGCTCGCGTTCACGTCGTTCTTCGGCGGCCTTCTTTTCTGCGGCAATGCGTTTGAGTTCAGCCTGACGCTTTTCTTCGGCAATGCGGGCTTCCTCGGCTCGCTTTGCTTCTGCGATGCGTGCTTCTTCAGCGCGTTTTTCTTCAGCCAGACGCTTTTCTTCGGCTAGGCGTGCTTCTTCAAGTCGACGGGCTTCAGCTTGCAGTCTGGCTTCTTCTGCTGCCTTTCGTTCAAGAGCGAGCTTTTCCTGAGCGATGCGTTCAGCTTCCTGTTGAGCTCGCTTTTCTTCGGCGCGTCGTTCAGCTTCAATGGCGTCCTGACGGGCTTTTTCAATTCGTTCGGCTTCGGCGCGTTCGGCGGCAATGCGTGCCTCTTCAGCACGTCGTGCCTCTTCGGCTTCGCGGGCTTCCTGGGCGATCTTTTCAGCCTCAAGGCGCTCGCGTTCGGCGGCCAGAAGTGCTTCCTGGCGTTCAGCTTCGCGCTGAGCAGCTTCTTCCTGCATGCGAGCCTGTTGAGCTTCGGCTTCCTTTTCGGCGGCTTCACGCGCTTCTTGGGCTTCCTGAGACTCGCGTTGTTCATCGATCTCATTGGGCTTGGGGTCGGGCGCTTCGGGAGGTTTGACGGCTACGCCCTTGGGATCGTTTCCGCCCGAGACTGCTTCCGGAGCCCAAAGTTCCGCGTAGACAGTTTCGGAATTGGTGGACCACTGGAAAACGGAGAAGAGTCCGACGAAAAGGATGACGTGCACGCAGCCGGAGAGAACGGCGGCCGGTACGATATCCCGGCGGTCCTCTTTTCGGAAGCGGTCGTTAGTCTCTCTGTCGTTCATGACAAAATCGGGTTGCGTTATGGTTTAGCGGGCATTGGCGCTTCGTTCGATGCGAAGTGCAAGGCCGACTCGGGGAACGTCGGCGCTCTGGAGGAGCTTGAGAACGTTGACGACTTCTTCGTAGCGGACGTCCTTGTCGGCGGCGATGACGACGGGCGTATCTCCCTTTTCTCCTTGAGCGGTCTTGACGGCGGCAACAAGTCCGGGAAGATCAACAGGCTTCATGTCCTTGCCCTGTCGGATTGAGAGACGGCTGTCGGGGTAGACGATGACTTCAATCACCTGTTCGGGAGCTTTCGAGGCTTTGTTGACGGACGGCAGGTTAATCACGCTCGGATTTACGAAAGGCGCGGCCACCATCAGGATCACGACGAGCACAAGCATGACGTCGATGTAGGGCACGACGTTCATCTCGGCCATCATGCCGCGGCGCTTGTTGTTTCCACGCAGGGACATGGCTTAACTCCGGGAGTGCTGGCGCTGAAGGATGTTGAGGAACTCTTCGCTGAAGCCTTCGAGGCGAACCGTGAGACGGCTGACGCGGTTGTTGTAATAGTTGTAGGCTGCAACGGCCGGGATGGCGGCGAAAAGGCCGATGGCGGTGGCGACAAGGGCTTCGGCAATGCCCGGAGCCACAACGGCAAGGCTTACATTGTCAAGGGTGGACAGGCCCGTGAAGGCGTTCATGATGCCCCAGACCGTGCCGAAGAGGCCAATGTAGGGAGAGGTGGAGCCGATCGATGCAAGCATCGGAAGACTGCGTTCGAGATGATCCATTTCGCGGTTATACACGGCACGCATGGCGCGCGAGACGCTGTTGAGCGCATTGGGATCCTGACGGCTCTGCTTGAGATATTCGGTCATGCCGGCACTGAAAATGCGCTCTTCAATGCCTGCGGTTTCATGATTGCGCTTGGCGGTTTCGAGAAGTTGGTTGAGTTCCGTCCCGCTCCAGAAGCGAGCTTCGAATTCTTCAACCTGACGTGCGGCACGGGAAATCGTGAAGTATTTCTGGAAGATGACCGTCCAGCTCGCGAGAGAGAGAAAGACAAGAATGGCCAACACGCACTTCACCACGAGGCTTGCGTTG
Organism: bacterium; assembly: GCA_037424205.1. Classification (GTDB taxonomy): domain Bacteria; phylum Pseudomonadota; class Gammaproteobacteria; order Burkholderiales; family Burkholderiaceae_F; genus Sutterella. The sequence goes on from JAXZEJ010000041.1 coordinate 5,600, forward strand.
GCGACAAGGGTCAGAATCGATAAATCGGCAGTGGGTTGCATTTTAAATAACCGCTGTTTGAATGGTGTTGGATGAAAAGTTGTTCAGCAGGGAGCAATCAGGCTTCTTCAGACATGAATGCCTTGATTGTTTCGTAAAGATCGTCGGGAAGGGGAGTGGGTGCGTAACTTTTCGCACCAATGACGCCAACCCTGACTTTTCCCGTAGCAATAGGTTCTTCGCCTCGCAAAATTCTCTGCTCAAAGATCATGGAGGCGTGTCCGAGCTTTTCTATGCTTGTAATCACTTCCAGATCGTCGTCAAGCACTGCACCGCGATGATAGGTGATGTTGAGAGATGCTACAACGAAGAGAACGCCATCTTCGCGGCCGCGCTGCTCGTTTTGGCCGAAACCGATTCTGCGGAGCATGTCGCTTCGAGCGCGTTCCATGAACCTGAGGTAATTGGCGTGGTAGACGATGCCGCCGGCATCAGTGTCCTCCCAGTAGACGCGGACGGGAAATCTGATGTGCTTCATGACAAGTGTTGGTATTGCATCTGGGTGCCACCGGGCACCTGAAAAGAACAAGTATAGGGATTTGCAAATAGTCGGGACGACAAGCGAAGGTGTTGTTGCAAATGGAAGCTTATGCGTTCGGCCTTTTGACGGAGTTTCGCCAATAGGCAAAGGTGAGGTACCAGAAGGCCGCACAGGTTGCCCAGGGAAGAAGACCGGCAACGATTGCCATGATATCCGTGCCGGCGGCAGTTGTTCCGAGCACATGCCAGTTCGGCCAGAGCAGAAGAAGCCAGGTGAAGCACATCCAGAGTGCGGCTCCGGTGAGCATGCCTGGACGCCAGTAGAAGCTTGAGAGCATGGTGATGCCTGCGGCAAGGTTCTCACCCTTTCGGGCGCCGATAACGGCAGCGGTGAAGAGAATGGACGTAAAGCTCGTCACGCCGCCGGCAATCAGGGCTATGAGCGTGTACTTGACAATGTGAATAAGAGGGGGAGTTTCAGCCGGAAGCTTTTGGCCGGCGTGCTCAAGCGGTCTGCCATGATCGTCAGTGACGGCGAAGGGGCTGCTGGCCCCCTTTTCCGAGAGCCCTGCGCCGGACGATTCGATCGTGATCTGCAGAAGGGAATCGGTTCTTCCGTCGTGCTCGACGGGCACGGCGCTCAGTAGCGCGGCGCCAAGCGTGGCGGTCGCGAAGATGGCGAGTACTTGATGTGCGGGGCCGGCAAGCATTGCATAGAGCGCTTCGCGATGTCGATTGCTCTTGGTAAAAAGGATGCAGGCGGCGAAGACGGCTGCCAGAGTTATGCAGACGAATGCAGAGAGAATCGGAGAAAAGGGCATGGCGAAAACGATCAGTAGGAGCCAAAAAGATCTCGCACCACCGGAGTGGGCGGCGTCAGACGAAAATGCTGCCATGCCATCGGCGTGGCGACGCGGCCTCGCGGCGTACGCTGCACGAAGCCCTGCTGAATGAGATAAGGCTCGACGACGTCTTCAAGCGTATCTCGGTCTTCACCAACGGAGGCGGCGAGGTTTTCAATGCCGACCGGACCGCCCGAGAATTTCTCAATAATGGTCTTGAGGAAGTGTGTGTCGATCATATCAAGACCTTCCGCGTCGACATTGAGCATTTTGAGGGCGGCCTCGGCTACGTCCTTGGTGATACGACCGTCGTGCTTGACTTCGGCATAGTCGCGCACGCGTCGAAGAAGTCTATTCGCAACGCGGGGGGTTCCGCGGCTGCGCCGGGCAATTTCGAAGGCCCCCGTATCATCGATACCGACGTTGAGTAAACCGGCTGATCGATGCACGATGCGGGAAAGTTCTTCGGGCGTATAGAACTGCAGCTGATTAACAATGCCGAAACGGGCCCGCAGAGGATTGGTGAGCGAACCGGCACGGGTTGTGGCGCCGATGAGAGTGAAGGGCGGCAGATCAATCTTGATGGAACGGGCGGCCGGACCTTCTCCAATCATGATGTCGATTTGATAGTCCTCTAGCGCCGGGTAGAGGATTTCCTCCACAACAGGCGAAAGGCGATGAATTTCGTCAATGAAGAGAATGTCGTGCGGCTCGAGGTTGGTGAGCATTGCGGCAAGATCGCCGGGCCGCTCAAGTACGGGGCCTGAGGTCTGACGCAGATTGACGCCCATTTCGTGCGCAACGATGTGTGCGAGCGTTGTTTTTCCCAGACCTGGAGGGCCGAAAAGCAACAGGTGGTCAAGCGGCTCGCCGCGGCGCTTGGCGGCAGCAATGAAGATCTGGAGCTGTTCGCGAATGGCTTCCTGTCCCACGTACTCCTTGAGGAGCAGCGGGCGCAGCGCTCGGTCGACGTTCTCTTCGTTGGGACTGGCCGTTCGGCCGTCGATGATGCGTTCTTCCTCGATCATATGGAACCTCGCTTAGCGTGCGAGAGCCTTGAGGGCAAGGCGGATGCCTTCGCTCACCGTCACGTCGGCGGGGAGTGCGCGCACGCTCGCCTGAGCCTCGCGTTCGGAATAGCCGAGCGCAATCAGAGCGCTCGTGATGTCAGCCTGAGCTGCGGAGTGGGAGCTGCCTGCAGTTGCAAAGGCGCTTCCGGCAAGCTTGCCCTTGAGTTCGAGAATCAGGCGTTCTGCGGTTTTCTTGCCGATGCCGGGAACACGGGTAAGAAGCGTGGCGTTGCCCTGCTCGATCGCGTCCGAAAGGTTCTGAGTGCTCATGCCGGATAGAACGGCGAGCGCGATGCGCGGACCGATTCCCGAAATGCGGATGAGCGCCCGGAAGGTTTGGCGTTCGGCTGCCGTTGCAAAGCCGTAGAGAAGCTGAGCATCCTCGCGAACGACGAAGTGCGTGAGAAGCGTGATCTCCGAACCTTCGGCGGGCAGGTTGCAGAAAGTAGACATGGGAACGTCGACTTCGTAGCCGACGCCGGAGACGTCGATGAGAACTTGCGGCGGGTTCTTTTCAATCAGTTTGCCGTGAAGCCGTCCGATCATGATGTTTTCCCTTCCTTTGTGAGAAGTGCCGTCCAGGCGCTTCGTGCGCCCGCAGCGCTGCGCCCGCGGCGTGGTGTGGCATAAGTGCGAGTTGTCCCGCCGGCCTTTTCAAAGGCACGCATTCTCAATGTATTGGCGCAGCATATTGCACATGCCAGGGCGTCTGCTTCGTCAGCCTGAATGTTGCCTTCAATATTGAGCAGCATGCCGATCATGCGCTGCACCATGGGCTTGTCGGCGCGTCCGGTGGCGCAAACGGCTTCCTTGATTTCGCTGGGGGTGAACTCTTCGACTTTGAGGCCGGCGAGGTCTGCGGCAACGAGCGCTGCGCCTCTGGCTTGGCCGAGGCGCAGGGTGCTCTGAGGATTGACGTTGACGAAGACGCGCTCGGCGGACGCCAGCTCCGGTTGGGTGCGCTCAATTACTGCAGTAAGTTCGCGAACAATGTGTCCGAGTCGTGCGGAGAGCTCGCCTTCGGGAACTCGAATCATGCCGCTGTCAACGCGAACAAACCTGCCGGCAGAGGCGTCGATGACGCCCCAGCCGGTGCGGTTGAGTCCCGGGTCAAGACCTAGGATCCGCATTATGAGGCTCAGCGACCGAAGCCGCCCATGCCGGGGAAGCCGCCATGGCCGAACTTGCCGAGCGCACGCATCATTTTGCCGAAACCGCCGCGCTTCATGCGCTTCATCATGTCCTGCGTTTGTTCGAACTGCTTGAGGAGACGGTTGACTTCCTGCACGGGGACGCCGGCACCGGTTGCGATGCGCTTCTTGCGGCTGGCCTTGATGAGGTCGGGCTTGCGGCGTTCGAACGGCGTCATGCTGTCGATGATGCCCATGGTGCGTCGAACAGCTTTCTTGGCTTCCTCGTCGTTGACTTTGGAGGTTGCTTCCTGGAATTGAGCGGGAAGCTTCTCGAGAATGGAGGAGAAGCTTTCCATGTTGTTCATCTGAGCGAGCTGGGCACGGAAGTCGTTGAGATCGAACTTGTCACCCTGGCTCATCTTCTGAGCGAGCTTTTCGGCTTCGGCGAGGTTGATCGACTTCTGAACGTCCTTGACAAGACCGACGATGTCGCCCATGCCGAGGATTCTGGAGGCCATGGCTTCCGGGTCGAAGGCGTCAAAGCCCGTGAGCTTTTCTGCCGTACCGACGAACTTGATGGGTTTGCCGGTAACGAAACGGACGGACAACGCCGCACCGCCGCGGCTGTCGCCGTCGACCTTGGTGAGGACCACGCCGGTCAGCGGCAAGCGCTCATTGAAGGCCTTGGCCGTATTGACGGCGTCCTGGCCAAGCATGGCGTCAATGACGAAGAGTGTTTCGACAGGCTTTAGGAAGGTGTTGAGCTCAGCCACTTCCTGCATCATCGCCTCATCGATGGCAAGACGGCCGGCCGTGTCGACGATGAGCACGTCGAAGAACTTGCGGCGGGCGTAATCAATGGCCGCAGCTGCAATGTCGAGCGGCTTCTGGCCGACGCTGCTCGGGAACCATTCGGCCCCGGCCTGTTCGGTCACGGTCTTGAGCTGTTCAATAGCGGCCGGGCGATACACGTCGGCGGACACCGTGAGCACTTTCTTGTGCTTCGTTTCGATGAGGTACTTGGCAAGCTTGCCTGCACTTGTCGTCTTGCCGGCACCCTGAAGGCCGGCGAGAAGAATAATGGCGGGAGGCTGGGCGTGAAGGTTGATGTCGCGATCCGAGGCGGGCACGTCGCCGCCGATGATGGCGGTGAGCTCGCGCTGCACGACGCCCACCAGAGCCTGGCCGGGATTGAGGTTTCCGACAACCTCTTCACCCATGGCCTTTTCCTTGATGCGGGCGAGCACTTCGCGAACGACAGGCAGGGCCACGTCCGCTTCGAGAAGCGCAATGCGAACCTCACGCAGCATGTCCTTTGTGTTTTCTTCCGTCAGACGCGCCTGACCGCGCATGGTCTTGACGATTTTGGAAAGGCGCTGGCTTAATGAGTCGAGCATGTTTAATGGATTCCTGGTGTTGACGGGCGGGCGCTTTCGGAGGCCTGCCCGTGGGCGGCGGGCGCATTGCACCGGTCGCCGACGCTCCCAAAGGCGGAGCTTTCGGGAGAGCTTCTGAAAATTGGGATCCGGGACGCGATTTCAGGGATATCTAAGCCCTTTGCGGCTAGAATCATATTTGCAAGGCGCGTCTTCGGATGTTGTTCGGTTCCGCCGCAGGCGCTGAGAGCGCTTCCGGCCATTTGAACCGGACCGGCTTTCGCCGTTCTTCGGCAAACTACTTATTTTAGTGGCAACTGCCGAGTTTTGCACCGATCACAGGCCTCTTCGAGCGCGCCGCCGATGGCTTCGCCTCGATCGAGCAAGTCAAAAAAGAAGAGAACATAGAATGACCATTCTTAACATCTGCACCGTCATTGCCGCGATTCTTTATCTGGGCTCCGGCATGGCCATTATTGGCTCGATGAAGGGAGAGGGCTCGGGTGCTTCCTCCTTGATCCGCTGGCCCGTGCTCGCCGGTCTGGTGATGCAGGGATACGCCCTTCACGGAGAAATGTTCGGCGAGGGAGCCGTCAATTTCGGTTTCGGCTTTGCAATGTCCGAAATGTTCTTTTTTGCCGTCATCATTCTGTTGGTTGAAACTTGGATTCATCGTCTGCACGGACAGTTCGGCATTGTGTTGATTGCGGCTGCAGTAGGTACGCTGAGTCCGCTTGCCTTCACGGGACAAGTGATTCCTTCCGGTGAGTGGACGACGATTTTCCGCTGGCATCTGATGCTTGCGATTGCCGCTTACGCATTCCTCATGATTGCCTTTGTTCATGCCGTGCTCATGGCTGTCCTCAATCGCAGGCTGAAGAGTCCGGATATTGCTGAAACGTCAAAATTCCTTGATTCAATGCCGGCTCTCGTCGTAATGGAGCGCATCTTCTTCCGCATTGTGGCTGTGGGCTTTGCCTTTATTACGCTTACGCTGATTGTCGGCGCTTTGGCTACGCAGGAAGCCAAGGGCGTCTATTTCTTGTTTGATCACAAGACGATTCTGACCTGGCTTGCATGGATTTTCTTCGGCGTTCTGCTGGTCGGACGCCGTTTTGCGGGCTGGCGAGCTCGTACTGCCCTCAATTGGTTCTGGGCGGGCTTTGTGGTCTTTGTCGTAGCCTACTTCGGCTACAGCTTCATTCAGGAATTAATTCGTTAAAGCCATGGGACGCATTCTGTTTTTCGTGGCGCTCGCTGCAGCCATGTGGATTGCCTGGACGCTCAGTCGAAAGCGCAACAGTCTTGACAACGAGGAGCGGCGCGAGCTTAAGCGCTTGCGTGCCAAGGAGCGCGAAGCTCAGGGACGCTCCCGAGAGCCTGCGGGTGAGGTGATGGTGAAGTGCGAACATTGCGGCCTTTACTTTCCCAAGCGCGAGGCCGTGCTCAGCAAGGAGCACGTGTACTGCTCAAAGCGTTGTCGAGATGCCTCCAGGACGCAGCGATGACGCATAGGACTCTGGGTTCCGATGGTTGGCTTTCAGGTGTTGTTTGCCATCCGTCCGCGCACTTCAACGAGCGCCCCGCAGGGGCGCTCGTTTCGTTGGTCGTACTGCATTTCATTTCATTGCCGGCCGGTCAATTTGACGGCGAGGATGTTGATTCTCTGTTCATGGGAACGCTTGATGCTCAGAATCGCCCTGAGTATGAATCTTTGCGTGGGCTTCGCGTTTCCTCTCATTTCTTTATTCGTCGAACCGGAGAAGTCAGGCAGTATGTGGGGGTGTACGACCGTGCCTGGCATGCCGGCGTGTCGTGTTTCGAAGGCCGGAGCGGCTGCAACGATTTTTCCATCGGAATTGAACTCGAGGGCACTGGGGAGGTTCCTTTTGAGGAGGAACAGTACCGGGCGTTGGAGGAGCTTCTGCGTATTTTGACTGCGACATTGCCGATTAAGGCCGTGACCGGGCATGAGCACATTGCTCCAGGCCGAAAGCAGGATCCGGGCCCCTTGTTCAGCTGGCAGCGCGTTCGTCAAATGGTCCCGGTGTGTGTCAGAGTAGTAACTGAGCCTCAGTACATGCCCTCGGTTGTGCATAGTCTGATATAGTCGGTTGAATTCAAAAATCAGGTGTTTATCGCCATGCCTTCTCTGCTTACCGGACTCATCCAGTTTGTTTTTACGGCCGTTATGTCGATCCTTGGCGTGCTTCTTCTGTTGCGCGCATGGGTCTACGTGTGGGCTTTTTCTCCCCGTCATCCGATCGTGCAGCTCGCGCGACGCGCGACTGATTGGCTTGTGGAGCCGCTTTCGAAGTTCATTCCGAGGAGTGGGTCTTACGATTGGCCCAGTCTGGCGGCTGCGCTTCTTGCTGCCGTCATCATGGTGCTTATGCAGCGTGTGCTGACCGGCATGCCCTATACGCCCGTAGGTCTGATGATTGCGCCGCTGGCAACCGTTCTGCGTTGGGCGCTTGAAATGATGTCCTGGGGCGTCTTTATCTGGGTGGTGATGACCTGGCTTAGTCCACAGAGTCCGATGACCTATGCATTGGGCACGCTGGTGGACCCGTTTGTTCGCCCAGTGAGGCGCATCATTCCGATGTTTGGCCGCTTCGATTTTTCTCCGATCGTTGTGATTCTGCTGACCAACATTCTGCTGATTCTCGTAACGCCGGTTTCTCACGGCTACATCCCGCTGTAACGGGAAGAATCAGCTTGAAGGCGCTCCCTGCCGCGTAGGCTCGGAGCGCTTTTGTTTAGGCATTTATTGTTGGGAAAAGTCGCCGGATTGGAGTGCGGCGCTCAGACGGTTGGAATCGATCGTGTAGGAGGGGCCCACGGATGCAGCTTTTGCTGCTCCCATGAAGGAGCCTGCTACAGCGGACTTGATGGGGTCGAATCCTTGCGTCATGCCCCAAAGCAGGCCGCCGCGGTAAGCGTCGCCAGCGCCGACGGGATCGACGGCATTGACTTTGGGCGTATTGATGACGGTTTCTATGCCTCGTTGCCAGACGGAGCTTCCATGGCTCCCATGCGTGCAGAAGACGGCGTTAGTGAGTTGTG
>JAXZEJ010000042.1:0-6678 GCA_037424205.1 bacterium
TTGTTGGCGCCGAAGACCATGCGTGCGGCGTGCGGGACGAGAAGGCCCACCCAGCCGATGAGGCCGCACATCGAGACGACGGATGCCGTGATCATGGTGGCGGAGATGATGACGCCCGCGCGGATCCGGCGCACCGGAATGCCGAGGCTGGCCGCCTCGTCGGCGGGAAGCGTCGTGACGTTGAGACGCCATCTCAGGAGCCACAGGATGAGCATGCCGAGGAGCACCATGGGGGCGCCTGCAAGGACGCTCGCCTTCGTGGCGCCCGTAAGAGCGCCCATCATCCAGAATGTGATGGACGGGAGCACGTCCTGCGGGTCGGCCGCGTACTTGACGAGCGACACGAGTGCCGAGAAGAGCGCTCCCACGACCATGCCCGAAAGGATGATCATCAGAATCGAGCTCGCATTCCTCACCCGGCTGATGACGATTACGAAGAAGACCGCCGAGAGGCCCGTTGCCAGACTCATGAGCTGGATGCCCATGCCGTTCATGCCGAAGAGAATTCCGAGAACGGCGCCGAATGAGGCGCCGGTGGCGACGCCGAGCGTGTCGGGCGCTGCAAGGGGATTCGCAAAGAGCGCCTGAAAGGCGGCGCCCGACATGGCGAGTCCCGCGCCTGCAATGATGGCGAGGATGACGCGCGGAAGCCTCACGTTGAGCACGATGTTCTCTATCATGCGGTTCGTTTCGACGGACAGCCAGCCGTCGGGCATCAGGACGGCCAGAACCTGCGCGCCCGTGAGGCTGAAGCGGCCCATGCAGAGCGAGGCGACGGCCGTGACGAGCAGGACCGCAAGCAGAGAGGCGATGATGAGGCGGAAGTGGCCCGCGGCCGCCTTGGCGGCCTGGGCGCTTCTTGCGCGTACGGGAGCGGTGGACATGGATCAGCCGTTGCTGCGAGTGGAAACCGTGGCATTGGCCCAGGCGCCTGCGCCCGGGTTGAACATCATGTCGACGTCGGCATCGGTGAGCGTCACGCCGAAGACGTCCTTGTACCAGGCCTTCACTTCCTTCGTGAGGTCGATGTCGGCAAAGCGGGAGGGATACACCTGCTTGGCCATCCAGAGGAGCGTGAGCGGCGTGTCGGCCGACGGCGTGTAGCTGCGGTAGATGCCGAGCGGAAGCTTGTAGACGCGCTTGTCCTTGACGGCCTTGATGTCGGACCAGTCATGGCCGGCAATCTTGTTTTCAAGAAGGTCTGCCGGCGTGGCGGCCGTGAAGTTCGTGATGAAGATCACGTCCGGATTCCAGGCGTAGATCTGCTCCATCGAGACGATTGCATTGGCGTTGTCGGCGGTCACGGTTTCGGCGACATTCCTGGCGCCGACCGAATCGCACCAGTACTGGCCGAAGAAGTTCTTGCCTGAGGTCACGATCTGTCGGCTGTCATAGCGGTAGAGGAAGAGCACCTTGCTTCGTTCCTCAGGCTTGAGATCCTTCGTACGGTCGGCGACCATCCGGGCAATCGCCTTCGAGCGGCTGTCGATCAGGTCGCCCTTGCCTTTGTGTTCGGGCCAGATCTTGGAGAGGCTCTTCATCCACTGGGCATGCGTCTCGATGACGTCGTAGTGCCACTTGCTCGGGCTGATGGCGTAGGCGGGAATGCCGGCATTGCGCACGGCATCGACCGTGCGTTTGTCGGGGGCGTTCACAAGAACGAGATCGGGCTTGAGGGCCATCAGTGCTTCGACGTTGAGGTTGGCGCCCTGCATGAAGGAGGTGTCGGCCTTGAGAACGTCGGGATAGAGCTTGCCGAGCAGTCCGCTCTTGGCTGCGGAATAGGACGCCGGATGCATGCCGACCACGGTTTTGCCGTCGTTGAGGAAGACCGTCACAGCAGAGGCGAGCGGAAGGATGTTGGTAACGACGACGCGGTTGACCTGGTCGGGGATTTCAACCTGAGTGCCGTTGTCGTCAACGACGGTGCGTGCGGCCGCAGAGGTTGCGGCCATGGCGAACGCGCCGAGGAGAACGGCGCAGTGCTTGAGATTGAATTTCATGGTTCGTCCGTTAATGTGTTGACGAGCGCGTCGAGGGAGGCGCGTTCAAGAATGTTGACGATTCCGTTTCGGTACATGCGGCCGGAGCAGGCTTCGTGCGGGAAGGCGACGGTGCGGGCCACCCCGGCTTCTTCGGCAATGATGTCGAAGAGTGGGTCGGCAGCGAGCACTTCGGTGCCCTTGAGCGTTTCGCGAAGCAGGTCCTCGGATAGATTCGAGGCGAGGATCGGTGCATCGATGCCGAGCGACGGCAGAGGAGAGAGCGCCCGGCAGCTTCCCGGGTGAACGAGGTTGATGGCGGCGGCCGTGCAGGCTGCTGCCAGCGGTTCGCCGAGAACGGCCGTTCGCGAGCCGCCCCTGTCGGGGCCGAGAAAGTCGGCAGCCGAAACGCTGCGGCGGTTTTTGGCGGCCCATTCGACGGCTGCGTGCCAGCGGGAGGCCAGGCTGCCGACGGGCAAGCCGCAGACATACGGGGTGCCGAAGGCGCGTTCGAAGCTCTGGGCAAGAGGAAGGCCCGAGGCGCTCACGACGACGTTGACGCGGGCGGCGGCCGTATTGGCCAGCACTTCGAGCTTGTCGCCCATCGCCCAGCAGGCATTGATCGTGTAGCCGGCCCTTGCGGCGGCGGCCCTCAGGGATTCGAGCATGCCGCCCGTCGAGAAGTCGAGTGGCGTGACGCCCAGAAGATTGATCCCGAAGGAGCCTGCGCGAACGTTGTTCGGCACGACGAATCGGCGAGAGAGTTCGATCCAGGCCAGTGCGCAGCCGACGCTGTAGGCGCGCATCGAGTTGGTTGGGACGGCGAAGGACGGAATGCGGGTGCGGCTTTCAACGAGGCGCGCAATGCCCTTGAGGTCGACGCCCGTCATCATGGGGATGGGCGTGCCGGCGATCGCAACGAAGGCGGGCGTCAGCTTGCGGGCCGTCTCGACGATGTCGTCGACGATGCGGGTGTCGTTGCCGAGCACGGCGTCCATTTCGGTGAGCGCCGAAATGTAGACAGCCGACGGCATCGTGTTCCATCGGGGCTCGTCGTGCGTGGTGTAGGTTGAGTTGCAGCCCGAGGCGTCATGAATGACGGTCATGCCGCCGAGTTCGTAAAGGGCGCTTGCGACGCCCGAGCAGTCGGCCGTATAGGTCGACATGGAGCTTTGCGTGTAGTCTAGCAACATCCGTTGCACCCATATCCCTTGACGCTGATGATGCGGTCGACGTCGACGGGCTCGCGAGCGGCGGCTGCGAGGGCGAGCGCAAGGCTTCTTACGCCGCCGTGTCCCCACCAGGGACCGCCTTCGAGCATGTTGAGCATGTGGGTTGCCCCCGTGTAGAAGGCGGCCTTCTGGCCGATGGCGACGATGTCGTCGCGCTTGACGGCGGGAGCGGCAAAGCGCATCTCAGGCACGATTGTCGGATGCACGACGATGCCGGGCGCCTTCTTGCGGAGAATTTCAAAATCGGTCTTGTCCGCCGGCAGGAAGCTGTCGCAGTAAAGGTCCGTGACGCGGATGCCGGATTCGACAAGGCGGCGGGCAAGCGCCACCGGGCGCGTCGTCGCCGTCTGGCAGATCGCAACGGGACGGCCGTCGAGCGCGGCGGTCGCCTGGGCAAGCGCGGTACGGGCCGCGGACTTCTCGGCGGTGGTGTCCCAGAGCGGAATGTTCGTCAGGTCTGCAAGCGTCCTGAGCGACTCGTCGATGCGCTGTTCGTTGTAGTCGAGAAGAAGCTGCAGATGGCGCATGCCGTGTCGTTCGGCAAGGAATTTGCCTGCTTGAGCGGCCGCCGGATTGACCGTTACGACCCAGCGCGCATGCGCCATGCGGCGGTATTCCTCGTACTTCGTCATGCCCGGAAGCTCGAAGAACGGCACGCCGGCCGCGTGAGCTGCGCGTGCAAAGTCGCTCTCGGGGCCGAAGGCCTCAAGAGAGCCGGCGACGAGCAGGCCGCCCTTGGGCGCGTCCTCGGGCTTGAGGCCGTGATAGAGCTGGCGGCGCATCTTGTTGTCGGGCGGCATTTCGCTCTTGCGAAGCGTCGGCGTCATGTAGCAGTCGGTGAAGACAATGTCCGGGAACGCTTCGGAAAGCTTGCGATAGCACCATCCGATGTCGGCGCCCGCAAAGTGGTGCAGGCAGCTCGAGTAGATGAGAACGGCGGGCGGATGCTTCGGCAGCCGTTCGATGATGTGCGTGACGCCCTCGATGATCGTGTCCTCAAGCTGTCCGTCGCGCAGATGCTCCTCGGTCACGGTGATTGTGGAGAAGCGGCGCTGGAGGCCGAGCTCGGCTGCCGAGAGTACGACGCCCCGCAGGCAGCCCTGCGCGCAGACGAAGATCTCGTGGCATTCGGGAACGAGCATGCCGACATGCACGATGGTCCAGGGGCCTCGTGCGGGAGGCGAGTATTCCAGGCTCTGCCGGAAGGGCGAGGGCCATTGCGCCTCGGAGAGCTTGACGCCCGGCGCCGGAATGACGCTCTCGGGCGTATGGGCAAAGAGCTTGAACATGGCTCTCCTCAGAATGTGAAGCCGCCGGGAGCGGGACTTGAGGCGCCGCAGGCCTTGATGAGGCTGCGCGCAAGCTCGCGGTAGCGGTCGGCCATGGCGGACGACGGCGCATGCTCAAGGACGGTGAGTCCGAGCGCGTCGGCTTCCTGAACTTCGGCCGAGCGGGGCAGGCGGCCCACGATGGCCGTCTTGAGGTCGTTGGCGAGCTCTTCGACCTTTTCATTCTCGCGGGGCACGTCGCGTGCATTGAGAATGAGGCCGCCCAGGCGGGCATAGCCGCGCTCGGCAAAGGTCTCGACCGCCATGGCAATGTTGGCGGCCGCATGGATCGCCATGTTTTCGCCGGAGGTGAGAATAAAGACGTTCTTCGCCCAGCCGTCGCGAATCGGCATGGCAAAGCCGCCGCAGACGACGTCGCCGAGGACGTCGAAGATCACGACGTCGGGACGAAGGATGTTGAAGGCGTCCTGAGCCTTGAGGGCTTCGAAGGCGGCGATGATGCCGCGGCCGGCGCAGCCGACGCCCGGGCGGGGGCCGCCCGCTTCGACGCAGAGAACGCCGCCCTTGCCCTCGACCACCATTTCGTCGAGCTTGAGTTCGGATCTGTGGCGGGTGCGCAGGAGCGAGAGCACGGTCTCGATCCCGGCGCCGCCGCGCAGCAGGGACGTCGAATCGGCCTTCGGATCGCAGCCGATCAGCATGACGCGCCTGCCTTCCTGCGCAAGGGCGAGCGCAACGTTGGCCGCCGTGGTGGACTTGCCGATGCCGCCCTTGCCGTAGATCGCAAGGCAGGTCATCGGATGACGGGAAAGAGGCTTCCGGTCGTAGTCGAAGAAAACCGTATCAAGCGTCGGTGAGTCAAGGGTGGGCATATGGATGGGAATCCCGATGTTGTGTTGGTTCATGACGCGTGCCGATCGCGGGCACGCGCCGCGCTGCCTGTCTGCCGGTTGTTATTCGATGACGTGGCGGCCGTGCGCATCCTTCTTCATGATGCGTTCCTGCTCGCGCTTCCAGTCCTTCTTGCTCTGGTCGGCGCGCTTTTCGAATTCGCGCATGCCTCGTGCGAGCGCAACGGTCACCTTGACGCGGCCGCGCGTGAAATGCAGGTCGAGCGGCACGAGCGTGTAGCCGGCGCGTTCGGTCTTGCCGATGAGCTTCATGATTTCGCGGCGGTGCATGAGAAGCTTGCGCGTGCGGTTCGATTCGAGCGTTACGTGGGTGCAGGCCTGGTCCGCAGGCGTCATGTGCGCGTTGCAGAGAAAAAGCTCGCCGTCGCGCACGTAGATGTGCGCGAGATTGATCTGTGCGCGGGAGGCGCGAACGCTTTTCACTTCCCAGCCCTGAAGCACGATGCCGGCCTCGAATTTTTCTTCGATCGCGTAGTCGTGGCGGGCGCGCTTGTTCTGAATGAGTGCCATGATTTGTCTCTAATCTTCTGTTATTTTGATTCTTTTTGAGCTGCTGTCGTACGGCAGGCGTCCGGTTCGTGCAAATTGCACAATAATCTTATATTGTAAGGTTTTTTGGGCGGTTCCGAAGCCTCCACGGCTCTGCCGCTCACGGTTCATGTAAAGGACGAAGCATGCATGTCGAAGTGTTGTTTGTGAATGAGAACGGAGTGACGGCGAAGACCGTCGAGGCCGAGGAGGGGGCGTCCGCCGAAGCAGTGCTCGCGCTGACGGGCGAAAAGCTTTCGCAGGGGGCCGGACTCGCCGTTTTCGGACGACGCATCGACAGGACGACGGCTCTTCATGACGGCGACCGCCTTGAGGTCGCGGGTGCGCTTGTCTGCGATCCGAAGCTTGTTCGCAAGGCCCGCGCCGAAAGCCAGGGCGACGTTCGCGTCGTCACCTGCGGCCGCCATGGCGGACGCCGCCGTCTCGTGAAGCCTCAGTAAGGCGCTCATGCGGCCGGTGATGAAGTTGATAAAGACCGGCGGACTTTTGCCGCAAGGGCGAACGCTTTGTTACAATCAAAAATTCGTTTTTAAAAAACACGGACCCGTTCCCCGCTCCGTCCGTCGAATTTTCGGTTGATCTGTCTAAAGCTCGTGCAGGAGCTCGAACTTCGGCCGTTGACGAAAAAACCTGATCAAATAAAAAGACCGAGAAGGAAATTCCTACATGAATTGGCTCAATGACATAGTCGGTGTGATCAACAATTATTTGTGGT
>JAXZEJ010000043.1:0-15996 GCA_037424205.1 bacterium
CGTTTATTGCTTATCTTTCGAGTCTTACGAATAAAGCATACTCTGCGACGCAGTATGCGCTCTTCAGCAGCCTGATGTTGTTGCTGCCTAAGTTCATCGCTGGATTTTCAGGAGTGATGGTTGAGGCTCTTGGTTATCAGGGTTTCTTTATTCTAACTGCCTCAATGGGTGTACCAGTGATTTTGCTTGTTTGGTGGGTGAGCAAGCAGGCGCGCGCTCGCGTGTTGATGGATGGCGAGCGCACGCAAAAAGCCTATTTTTGACGTCGACTTCCTTGTCGATAGCGTGATCCCTTAATGGTCGGTTTCTTTTTTGGTGATTCGTCCTTCTTTTCAAAACCTCGTGTGACAGCTGCAATTTCAGCAACGCTTTCAGCAATATCTTCTAGCGCCTGATCAAGGTCTTCAATTGGACTTTCCATATCAAGATCCGCCTTGATTTCAGCTAGGTCTCCCGCGACATCATCAGGCAAGTGGCGCAGAATACCTAGCAAGGAGCCGTTGATGCGGTCGTCCGTGCTGTCTTTGAGGCCTTCCCATCGATTAATTACTTCAGAGAAGCCAAGTGCAAATGGAATGACAGCGGCCACACTGTCTGCACCGCGCACTGGTCGTCCTTTGTTGTCCTCTATTTCGTAGATGATAGGGTCGATCGGACGACAACGTGCGAGCGTCGTATCGATAGAACGGTATCGGCGATAAATAAGTTCTTCGAGGCGATCCTGTTCGTCCGGGTCGGTTAACGAGGCGTTTGAGCGTGCTTGGGAGTCGAAGATATAAGGCATCCAGTCACTGGGAGATGGTTCGTTCGGCAGGCACAGCAATGCTGTGAGAAAGCCGTCCATATAATCTGGTTCCATCGGTTCAAACGGTTCCGGAATGGCAGCAAGAAGCTCGCCGAGTTCGACGAATTCAGCATCGTTCAGCGGTTTTTCAAAGGAATTGTTCATAGAGTGGTGGATGGATCGGTAACCTTCCTGTTTTGGAAGGACTCTTCCTCTTGAATAAAGGATTGATGAACAGCCTTGGTGGAGCGTCGTCGCAAAACACTGGCGGCGAACGCTTCTGCTTTGGCCCTGTCGGTCTTCAGAATACGTTCCTTGATAGTGGGAATTTGGGTTAGCGTCATCGAGAGATGGGTGCAGCCGAGTCCTATGAAGAAGGGAACAAGTTCTTGTCGGGCAGCCATTTCCCCGCAAACTGAAATGTTTTTGTTAGCCTGATGCACCTGACGGATTGTGGTTGCAATCATGCGAAGCACACTCGGATGGCATTCATCGTAGTACTTTGAGACGGCCGCATTGGTTCGGTCAACGGCCAGCGTATATTGCACGAGGTCGTTCGTACCGAGTGAGAAAAAGTCGAGATTTGGGATCAGGTCCTTTAGAACTATGACAGCCGCTGGAACTTCGATCATGCCGCCGAGCGGAACGTCAGTGGTGAACTTTTGCCCTTCAGCCGCCAGTTCTTCGCAGGCCTGAGAAATGAACTCACGAACACGGCTAATGTCATCTGGAGAGGTGACCATTGGCAACAGGATGCTAACGTTGCCTGAACTCGTGGCGGCGGCACGCAGGATGGCGCGAAGTTGGGTCATGAACAGCTTTGGATATGCGAAGCAAAAGCGCAGAGCCTTCAGACCGAGCGAAGGGTTGAGTTCTTCGAGAGGTTCGGCAGTGAGTTTGTCGAGTGCGTTCGGAGACATAGCCTTATCACCGCCAAGATCGGCTGTTCTGATTACGACTGGTTGTCCTTTCATCGAGCGAATGACGCGGCAGTATGCGTTGTACTGTTCATCTTCGCTAGGCAGGTCATCGCGGTTCATAAAGAGAAACTCTGTGCGGAAAAGGCCTACACCATCGGCGCCTGCACGGTGGACGTCCTTAACGTCTTCGGGTAGTGCAATATTTGCCAAGAGTTTGATGGTGTGGCCGTCAAGCGTGACGGCGTCGAATTGCTTGAGTTTTTTGAGGCGCTTCTTTTCAGCAGCCAGAAGCTTCATGCGCTGGCGGGCGTTTTTTCGTTTCTCAAGAGACGGGTTTAACTCAATGATCTCTTCATCTGCATTAAGAAGAAGAGGCGTGTCGGTTTCGAGAAGCTCACAAGCACCTTTGACTCCGACAAGAGTTGGAATTTCTAACGAGCGAGCCAGAATAACGGCATGACTTGTGATGCTGCCTTCTTCGAGAATGATGCCTGCAATGTCAAGATCATCACGGCCGCGCAAAAGCAACATGTCGGCAGGGTCAAGCTGGTCGGCTACGAGAATGATTGTTTCATCAAGACTTTCTGCTTCCAACAGGCTCGACGCGGAGCGCCTGCCTGTGAGCACGCGTTGTACGCGTAGGACGACGTGCGCGATGTCCTTGATGCGTTCACGAATATAGTCGTCTTCAATGGCCTCAAAGTCTCGGCGAGTTTTTTCCAAACGAAGTGACAAGGCCCATTCTGCGTTGACGAGCTTTTCTTTGATTATTTCAATGGTTTCTTCTATTAGGGTGGGATCGCGCAGAATAGTTCGGTGTACGTCGATAAAAGCTTCAGCTTCGGCTGGAAGCTCTTCGTCACTAGAGTCGATCAGAGCACCTAGTTGTTTGTCAACAGTTGCGATAGCTGCTCGCAGGCGTTGGATTTCTCCACGTGTTCCGGTCTTTTCGATAACGAACTGAGGCACCTCCAGATCGCCGGCAGAAAAGTGTTGGCAAAGGCCATAGGCGATGCCGGGGTAGACGCAGATGCCCGTCAATTCTTCTAGAGGCGGAGCCAAGTCTTCGTCGGTCGAGGACGTCACGATGGTTTCGTCACTCATTGTAGGGTCTCCCTCTTAGGCTTGTTCGCCGAATTTGTTATCGAAAAGGGCGGTGATGTCCTTGATGGCGCTTGCTTCGTCAGGTCCGTCGGCAGTCACTGTGAGTGTGGTGCCTGCGGGCACGGCCATGGTCATGAGGCCGAGAATCGACTTGGCATCTACGCTGTGGTTGTTATGCGTCAGTGTAAGGGAGGATTTAAAAAAACCTGCGGTCTTGGCAAGTAATGCGCATGGGCGGGCGTGCAACCCAAGTTTGTTTTGTACGATGAGTTGCTTAGTCTGCATTGGTGGTGTCCTTGATGACAGAAGGCTTCCCGAAGGCTGTAGAGATTCCACCTCGAGCGGCACCTTCGGCAATGATGGCAATACGAGTCCCGCATTCTTCGTGATGGCTTAGCGCTGTGATGAGTGCGGGTAGATTGACGCCAGTGATAACACGTACTTTGGGGTCGTCGAGCAGGCGGTGTGCAATATTGGAAGGTGTTGCTCCGAGAATGTCGGTAAAAATCAGGACATCTCGTTCCTGAGAAAAGGAGGAGACAAGTTTGCGCGCTTGAGTTTCACCGCGTTCGACATCAATGTCGCTGGGAACATCAAAGACTGCAATAGAGTCGCAGAAGGTGTCGCCCGTGGCGCTGAAAATGTGTTGCGCGCACAGTTTCAATGCGCTAGCGAGAGGCTCGTGAGCGATGATGCAGATCCCGACAGACACAGGAGGCTCCGATAGGTACGATAAAATTCAGTGGGTATATTATGCGCAGTAGTGTAACTCAAGCAGTAATTGGGGGTGTCTTTTATGTCTTTGGTGCTTTTTTCATGCCGTGCAACCGGTCCGTTCATCATGTTCGAAGAAACTGCGAAGCAGGTCTTCAAGGTGCTTGGTCGGCCATGGACTGAGACTGGCGCTTTTTCTTGCGATGAACTCCCGGAAATCCTGAGAATCCTTGACGAGGAGGTGCGAAAGGACAAGGAACATCTTGCTCAAATCGAAGCGGAGCGTGAGAGAAAATTTCGGGAGTCGACTTACGATGAAGAACTTCGTATGCGTGAAGAAGAGAGGGAAGAGAAGAGGAACACTGTAGAAAAAATAAACTTCTTTCAGCGTGTTGTTCCTCTTCAGATGATGATCAAGCGCGCAATCAAGCATGGGGATGCCATTATGTGGGGGCGCCCGTAACCATCACGGTGCTAGCTGGTTCTTCATATCCTCCAAAAGTTACGCGTGAAGAGCGCAAATACTGTGAAGATTTCCAGACGTCCGATGAGCATCAGGAATGAACAAACGGACAACTGAATGTCGCTCAATCCAGAATAGTTGCCCGTTGGGCCGACGGCATCTAAGCCTGGTCCAATATTGGTAAGCATTGCCCATGCGGAGCTGATGGCGTTTGTGGGAGATAGCCCCGTTAGAAGCAGTATGGCTGCGCCGATTACGAAAGACGCAAGCCAAGTCATGAAATAGGCCAAAACAGCTACGCAGATCTTTTCGTCGATAGGGGTTTTATTTAGGGTGAGTGGCACTACGGCCTTAGGGTATAGCAGTTTTGTTAATTCTCGGCGGATCATGCCGAGAATGATCAGCAGACGGATCATCTTAATACCTCCGCCAGTTGATCCAGCGCAGGTTGCGAATGCCGCTGCGATCAGTAGGAAGATCGGCAGGCCTAACGGCCAAGAGGCATAGTCCGCTGTTGAATAGCCAGTTGTTGTAATTACCGAAACAACAGCAAAAAGTGAATGCCGTACAGTTTCGATAGAAGATCCGTAGACGTGTGCGTCGGCTAGTACGATGATTGTCAGGGCCGACATTAAAACTGCCGTTGTAATCCAAGCTTTTGCTTCAGCATCTTGAAAATAAATCAGGAAGTTCTTACGTCTCCATGCTAAAAAATGGAGAGAAAAGTTAAAGCCGCTGACCATCATGAATGTAATGGCGACAGCATCAACGGCGGGACTGTTGAAGTAGCCGAAACTGGCATCATGTGTTGCAATACCAGAGAGGCTGACGGTTGTCATCATATGCATGATGGCATCTTCCCAATTCATGCCGGCAAGATGATATGAGACTGCGCAGGCGATAGAAATACCAAGATAGATGATGTAGAGCGCTTTGGCTGTGTCGGCGATACGAGGGGTGAGTCGGTGTTCTTTAAGGGGCCCCGTTGTCTCAGCCTTGATGATCTGTGAACCGCCCACTCCCAAAAGGGGAAGAATGGCCACGGACAGCACGATAAGACCCATGCCGCCAATCCATGAGAGAAAACAGCGCCATCCGTTGAGTGAAATGGGAAGGTGATCGAGTCCTGTAAAAACGGTGGCACCCGTCGTGGTGAGGCAGGACATCATTTCGAAGTAGAGTTGCGCAAAACTCATGTCGGGACGCTCGAGAATGAATGGAATCGTGCCGAAAAGCGGCACAGCAGTCCAAATGAGCGTCACAAGCAGAAAACCGTGTCTAGATGTGAGTTCGCGCCGCCAACGGCGCGTGAACAGCATCAAAGCGAGGCCAGTTGCAAGCGTGATAAGCAAGCATATTAAGAAGCTGTCAGCTGCGCCGTCGTGTTTGGAGACGGAAAGCGTGAATGGAATGAGAAGTGCCCCAGCTAACCAGATGAAAACTGGGCCGGAGGTATTAAGCACTGGAAGCAACAGATAGCGGATCGTATTGATCATGACGCTTCGGCCTCCTTAGAAGAAGCCGACATTGACGGTGAACAGGCGTTCGATCTTCGGAATAAGCTTTTTGGAAGGAACAAAGACAATTACATGGTCTTCTGCTTCAATAACCGTATCCTTGTTGCCCATTAGCACGAGTGCATTTTCATCGCTGCCTCGGATCAAAGCGCCGATGGCGCAACCTTCAGGCAACGATATGCTGCCAATCCGGCGTCCGACGACTTTTGAGCTTCTTCGGTCGCCGTGAGCAACGATCTCGAGTGCTTCAGAGGCTCCGCGTCTCAAGCTATATGCAGCAGCAACGTCGCCGCGACGCACGTGTCGGATGAGTTCGCCAAGTGCTGCGGTGGTGGTAGAAAGGGTGATGTCGATTTGACTGCCCTGCATCAGATCGCCATAGGCTTTTCTGTTGACGAGTGCAATGGTTTTTCCTGCACCTAACTTCTTAGCTAGAAGTGCGCCGAGAATGTTGTTTTCATCGTGTTCGGACATGGCGATGAACAGGTCGCATGTTTCAATGCCTGCGGCGTCAAGTACGTCTTCGCTAGTGAAGTCTCCTTCGATCAGCATGGCATTATCACCGAGTTCACGCGAGAGTCGTTTTACAACATTGCGGTCGTTTTCCAGAATGCGGATGTCATATTCGCCTTCTGGACGGTTCTCTCCGGTTTTGAGCATGCGTGCGAGATTAAGCGTGAAGCTAGGCTTTCCTGCGATCATGATGCTACGTACAGGCTGTTCGCGATGTCGAAGTTCGGCCATGACACGTCTTGCATGCCTTGTGTCGCATAGACAGATGACTTCATCACCTGCCTCAATGATGGTGGAGGCGTTTACTTCAAGACGGCGGTTGCGACGGAAGATAGCTACGATACGCGCAGGGACTTGCGGAAGATGCGTGAAAAGCTCTCGAATAGGACGACCTACGAGTGGACTGCCTGCTTTAGCGCGGACAGCTATGAGACTGGCCAGTCCTTCGCCGAATTCCTGCACTTGAATGGCTTCCGGAAAGTCGATGAGCTTGACGAGATAAGCCACAAGTGCTTGCTCTGGCCAAATGATGGATGTTGCTTCAAACCCCTCTTCACCTAAAATTCGGGGATAATCGCGAAGTTCGTTGTTGCGAACACGTGCGATTCTGGTCGGAATGTTGAAAATGCGAGCGCAGAGCATTGTTACAACGAGGTTTGTTTCATCGCTCGAAGTAACAGCAATCAGCATATCAGTGTCGGCTGCACCAGCATCGGTAAGAACTTGAGGACTTGTGGCATTGCCGACGACGCCTCGCAAGTCAAATCTTGACTGTAGAAACTCGATGCGCTCTGAGTCTTGATCGACGACGGTGATGTCGTTGGCTTCGGAGACCAGACTTTCAGCCACGGAGCAACCGATGCGGCCCGCCCCCACAATCAGAATCTTCATGATTTACTGGAGTCGTCCTTTTTGGGAGCCCCTTTCTTCGTGAAGTCGAGGCCGAGCATATGTAGCTTGCGATAGAGATGTGTTCGTTCAAGGCCTGAATGCTTGGCGAGCGGTGTCATCGAACCGCCATAGTATTTGGCAACACGAGTGAAATAGGCGCGTTCCAAATTGTCGCGGAGATCGCGCAACGGAATGTTGTAGTTGAGCGTGAAATTGAGATCCGGGACTTCGATAATCGGTAGACGAGAATCCGGATTTGAACGTGATGGCAGATCTGTGAGAATAAAGTGATCGCAGTATTTGGATCTGTCGGAAATATTGGCAAGCGAAACCGTTATAGGTTTGCACGAAGCTCCCAACCAGCCAGCCTGGGTGGTTCCGTCGGCGATTGCTCTTGCATTTTCGCGTGCTCGTGCCGTCTTTTCGCGTTCCCACTGCTGAAGAACGTTCTTGCAAGTTTCAAGAAGCCTTTGCATTGAGATTGGTTTTTCAAGGAAGTCTACGGCTCCAAAGCGAGTGGCTTCCATGGCGGTTTCAATGGTACCGTGGCCGGACATCATTATCACTGGGCAACGAACGGCTTTAAATGAGTACCATTCCTTGAGCAAGGAGACGCCGTCCATGTCGGGCATCCAGATGTCAAGAAGGATCAGATCGAGCTCTTGCTCCTGAACCGTACGTCGGGCGGTTTGTGCGTCTTCGGCGGTATAGACCTGGTAGCCTTCATCTTCCAGAATTTCGGAGAGAAGGTCGCGGATGCCGTATTCATCGTCAACGATCAGGACTTTATACATGTTATGGCTCAGTTGGAAATTGGGGAGTGCTCAAGTCGGGAGATTTTGAAAACGATTTCAACCATTGCGCCTAGAATCGCACCTGTTTCTTCGTTTCTGCGGTTCTTGAGTTTGATGACGGCGCCGTGGTCGTCAAGGATCTTCTTTACTATCGGTAGGCCGAGTCCCGTTCCCGTCGGCTTGGTTGTTACATAGGGTTCAAAGGCAGCATTCAGGATTTTATCCGTAAAACCGGGCCCATTATCCTCAATAGAGAGTTTAACAGCGCTTATGGTGTCCGTATGGTATTTGGATTTCAGAACTTCTGTTCTAATCGAAATCTGCACGGGCTCATCATTTGAAACGGCTTCTACGCTGTTGGAAATCAGATTGTGCAGAACCTGTCTGAGTTGTACGGGATCGGCGTCTATCTTAGGAAGATTGGAAGTGGGTTCAAAGCAGACGGAGTGACCTGCATCGTTGTAGAGCAGAAGGATGTTTTCCAATAATTCGTTGAGTTGCAATGGTTTTAATGAGGCAGCTGGTAAACGTGCGTATTCGCGGAAATCATTGACCATTTGCTTGAGACTGTCAACCTGTTCAATGATGGTGTCCGTCGTTCGCCTGAGGAGTTGAACATCTTTTTCCTCTGAAAGTTTATTGCGAAGCTTCCAAGCCAGTCGTTCTGCTGACAGACGAATCGGAGTAAGGGGATTTTTGATTTCATGGGCAAGTCGACGCGCAACTTCCCCCCATGCGGTGGCTCGCTGTGCTTTCATGAGGGTAGTCACGTCATTGAAAACGAGTACGACCCCGGTTTGGGAGCCCAGCGGCATAGGCGAGGTCTTTATATACAGCGGAATAGTCACGCCGTTCTGTTCGAGTTCGAAGTCCAGTGGTTCAGGGTCCGTGTCGAAGCTTTCATGATGAAGGTGTTCTTCAAGGACTGAAACAAAGTCTGGGAGCGTATCGCGAAGAGAGATGCCGACAGCAATATTATTCTCGCCCATGATTTGTCTAGCTGCCTGATTGGCGGTGACAACTGTATACCAACGATCCACAACGATGACGCCTGATGAAATGTTACCGAGCACGCGTTCCAGGAAGGCTTGTGCTTGTTCGGCCTGCAGTCGTTGTAGTTCGAGGCCTCGTCTGGCTTCGGAAACTTCCTTGATCATCGAGTTGAAGGAGCGTGTGAGTTCGTTGATTTCGTCACTGCCTTGGAATTCTCGGATAGGCATAAAGTCGCCTGTGGCTACGCGTTTGGTTCCTTGAGCAAGTTGCAGGACAGGGGCTGTTGTTCTGCGGGCGAAGGAGAATGCAGCGAGAATGCTTGCAAAAATGGCGAGCAAAACGATGAGTGATAACGTCATCGCGTAGAGCGTAGCCATGGAACTTTGACTGTAGGCAAGCTGTTGGTATTCTCGGTAGCCTGCGACAAGGGTTGCAGCGTGGAGTCCAATCGTCTTGTCGACTGGTTGCGTGATTTGCAGGAAGAGTTGTTGACTGTTAGACGATTTGGCTAACAGTCTGTTGTCCTTGAAGTCCAGTAAAGATGATGAGTGCAATGTCGAGATCGGGATGATGACGCGTATGCGCAGATCGCTGGTGTTGCCAAGTGCTTCGGGAGATTCAAAGAGCGTATCGCCGTCGATGCTGCTGTAGATGCCGGTAGTTTTGGCTGTTTTGAGTTGCAGTTGCGAGGGTAAATCTGGCATCAGTACATTGATGCGCGATCCGGCAGCAGCCACAGCGGATCCCGTGCCTGAGATGACGAGTGCTTCAGTACCAGGATGTGGCTCGAGAAGTTTCAGCAGGTCATGCAACATTAGTGAATTAGGGGTGCCGGCGAGTGTGTTGGCGAAGTCTCGGGCAAGCTCTTTCGCTGCTTTTTCTTGGTTGGTGAGCATTTCTCGCGTGATGCGAACCCCAGCATCTAGAGACGCTTCAACGCGAGGCGAGAAGGAGTCTTTTAGAGAACGGCTGATGAAGGCAGTGGATATCGAATAGACGGTAAGCGTTGGCACTACGCTGATGAGAGCTGTAATCAGCGCAAGCTTAGCTGTCATGTGCGAGCCGTATTGCTTCTCACGTTGACGTTTGACTAGGCGAAGGCAAAGTGTCGTCACTACGAAGAAAAGCACAGCGGCGATAGCTGCGTTCACGACCAGTAGAATCGGGAAATACTTGTCGAAGAGCGTAGCGTTGAAGAGACTGATCGCGAGGCCGAACATGGCAACGCTCGTAAAAGAAATGGCGATCAGCGTGCTGTAACGAAACCAGCGTGGCATAGTGTTCTCTTAGCCTGCGGAGGCAACGACTTCAGCCGGAATGGGAAGGTCGATCCAGTCGCTAGTAAGTGTCCAGTCATTACTGCCGGTGTTGACAACCTGCATTGGTTTGGGAAGCTGAGTAGTATCCAGATAAAAGCGAAGCTCGCCGGCGTAATTCTCGGCATTGCGCACGGCATTCGATGGACCAACACGCCAACGGCGAATGTTCTTGATGTAGGGCAAAGCTTGTTCGAGGGTATCGAAGGAAAGCGAGAGGCCGTTATAAGAAAGTCGATAGCGTCGCGTGAGCGGATCGAACGCAAGGCGAATCACAAAACGACTGCGTATCGTGGTTTTGTCAATCCAATACCATCGTTCTTTATAGAGTCGGAATTCATGTACGAAGTAGAGCGCGATGCCTCGGTGAAGCGCTTCAGAAAGTGCTTGAGGAAGGTCAAATTCGAAAGATGAACTTAAAAAAAGACCCGTCCGCTCGCCCGGCTCGTCAAGAGAAAGTGTTGCACGCATGAATGTCGCGTCGGCTGCCTTGACGGTGGGAGCCGTCAGTGACGAGGCTCCCATTGTTGCAAGGAGTGCGATTTTCAGGATCTGGCGTCGGGTTGCTTTGAACATGTCAGCCTTGCTTTTCCAAAAGAGAGTAGAAAAAGCCGTCATGCACGGAGGGCAACTGATAACCTAATTGCCATTCTTCAGTCTCTTCAGGCAGCAGTGTCAGCATGCCATCGTTCCCTGCAAAAAGAGGGACTAGATGGGCGTCAGGCGTTGTAGCCAGAAAGGATTTTATTTGCTCGGTGCCTTCTTCTGGAAAAATTGAACACGTTGCGTAAAGCATCCGACCACCCTTGCGAAGCAGAGGCCAGAGAGCCCTAAGGAGCTTTTTTTGTTCTGCAGCGAGCTTCTTGATGTCATCAGGTCGGCGCAACCATGGGGTATCGGGTTGACGGCGAACGACGCCGCTGGCAGTGCAGGGAGCGTCTAGAAGGATCGCGTCAAAAGGCTTTCCGTCCCACCAATCTGCAGTATTGCTGGCGTCTGATGTCCGAATGTCGGCTGAGAGCTTAAGACGGTCAAGCGTTTCTCGAACTTTTAGGGCACGAGCAGGATCGATTTCAAGAGCTGTCATGACGCAGTCCGTACGCTCAAGGATATGAGCAGTCTTGCCGCCAGGTGCTGAACAAGCGTCCAGTACGCGGTCGCCTGTTGCAATGGGTAATAGATGAGCGGCAAGTTGAGTGCCAGCGTCTTGTACAGAACTTAGACCATCGGCGAAGCCAGGGATGCGGTCTACGGGGATGGGGGTGATGAGTTCAATGGCGTCGGGACCGATACGGCGTGCTTCAATATTGGCAGATTTGAGCAGCTCAAGATAGGCTTCGATGGTTGTGAGGCGAACGTTGACACGCAGTGTCATAGGGGGATGGCGAGTGCCAAGCTCGAGAATACGATCGGCATCCTTCGGAAATATTTTACGGATGCGGTCAATCCACCAATGGGGGGCATTGAAGCGCACTTCTTCTCGTGAAGCGATCTGCTTTTCCAGTTCGTCTTTTTCTCGCAGGTAACGGCGAAGTACGGCATTGATGAAGCCAGAAGCCGCTCGTGTCTGGGGATTGGCCTTGGCTGCCGTAACCGTTTCGGACACGATAGTAAAGGTAGTAAGCCTGCCAAGTGAAAAAGCAGCGAATGCTGTTTCTAGTATGGAGAGGACCTCGGGTGATGGCTGACGGCTACAAAGTAGTCCAATGAGTGCGGTGGTCCTTGCGTAGCAACGCACGCTTTCGTAAATGAGAGCTTGAGCGGCGGGACGACTTTCCAAGGGGACGTTGAGTAGCGCAGGGCGAATGACAGTGTTAAGTGAGGCTCCTGCACGGATTTGCGTGCGTGCAGAGGCGACGGCATTCACAATCTTAAAAAAGGGTGCCTGTTTGCGCGGCGAGGAAGCAGGAATGCTCACTTGACGATTTCTCCAACTGTGAACGGCAGACTTTGCAGGAAGGGACCTACGGGCATTTTGGGCTTTCCGGGCTTTTGCAGGACAGTGGCGCGCAGAGCCCCCTTGCCGCAGGCGATAACGAGACCGTCAGAAATGTCAAGAACTTCGCCAGGACGGCCATTGCGCTCAATTGTGTCTGCCTGCCAAATTTTGACGGGAATCCCATCCTTGTCAAAAACGGTTCCCGGGAAGGGATTGAATGCACGAATTTTGTGCGAGAGGTTTTCTGCAGATTGATTCCAGTCGATAACTGCTTCAGTTTTAAGAAGTTTCTCAGCATAGGTGACACCTTCTTCTGGCTGAGGAAGCCAGTCGAGTGCATCAGGCGTCTCAAGGGCTTCAACGAGTAACTCAGCACCTAGGTTGGCCAGACGCATCATCAGGGTGTCGGCAGTGTCGTCTGTTGTGATGGGGGTTCGCACGGTGCGAATCATAGGGCCAGTGTCGAGTCCGAGTTCCATTTTCATAAGAACAACGCCACTTTCTTTGTCACCGGCTTCAATAGCGCGCGCAACGGGGGCGGCGCCGCGCCAACGAGGCAGAAGGCTTCCGTGGATGTTGATGGCGCGAATGTCGCCGTTGCGACCAATACCTTTGGCGCAGTCGAGAACGGGCTGGGGGAGTATTAGGCCATAAGCAGCCACGACAAGCAGGTCAGCTTCGATAGCTTTGAGGTCCGCATGAATGCGAGCGGATTCTTCGGGAGCTTTTTTTAGGCTTAGCGTTACCGGTGTCATGACGGGAATGTCATGTTCTAGCGCGAGCTTCTTGACAGGGGAAGGAGTGAGCTTCATGCCGCGACCGCTCGGTCGGTCTGGTTGCGAAAGAACGAGCGCGATTTCGTGTCCCGCTTCGATGAGGTGTTTGAGGGCTACGGCCGCGAAATCGGGCGTGCCTGCAAAAATGATCTTCATACGTGTGGATTCCGGCGACGCTGGAAAAGGAGCGTTTTCAAGTGTCAAAATACGATGATGGTACTAGTGTACGGTACTTTTGGTTGACGGGCGCAAAGAGAGGATCAACGTGGATGCACTTTATTACAACGGATTCAAGCTAGCTTACCGCCGCTATGGGGCTTCTGATGCGCCTGCAGTCGTATTGGTCATGGGGTTGGGCATGTCGAGTGCCGCCTGGCCATTGAGTCTCATAGCCTATCTTGTTCGCGAAGGGTTTCAGGTTATTACTCCGGATAATCGTGATTGTGGGGAAAGTTCGCGGTGCGTGGATATGAAAGCTGATGGGGGTGATATTGCAAAGGCAGTAGCTCAGGCGCTTATGCGTCGCAAAGTGACGAGCGCTTATGCACTTGAGGATATGGCACTCGATGTGGAGCGCTTGCTCAATCATCTTTCAATACGTCGCGCACATATCGCAGGCATTTCTATGGGAGGTATGATCGCACAGGTAGCGGCCGTTCAATCACCGAATCGCATAGCTTCGCTTACATCAATTGCGTCAGCGTCAGGCAATCCCAGAACGGGATTGGGGCATCTGAATGCGGTTTGGACGCTTCTGAGAAAACCGAACAATATAGATACCGAAGAGGGGCTCAAGGATTATTTTTCCCGTGTGTTCATTACACTTTCCGGACCGGCGTATAAGCCATCAGCAGAAGAGCTGGTGGGCATGTTAAATAGATTGGGAAGTCTTCATTACGATCCTGATGGAACGGCTCGTCAGTTGCTTGCAATATTGGCGAGCGGTGATCGATCATGGCAACTTAGACGCATAACCGCGCCAACATTGGTTATCCATGGCACAGCAGATCCTCTTTTGCCGCTCGCAGCTGGAAGAGAGACAGCTGACTTGATTCCTGATTCTCGCTTTGAAGCGATCGACGGCATGGGGCATCAATTGCCTGAAGCGCTTGTGCCCAGACTTGGCTCGCTAATTGCACAACATTGCCATTGCCATCCGGCTTGAAGCATTTAAGCTTCATCACGCTTGTCGTTTTTGCGGAGCTTGCGTAACTTCGTTTTGGCACGGTCTTTTTTGAGACGACTGAGGTGGTCAATGAAAACAGTGCCATCAAGATGATCGAGTTCGTGCTGCAGACACACGGCGAGAAGGCCGGTGGCCTCAATTTCGAAAGATTTTCCGTCAAGATCTTGAGCACAGACAGTGACACCGTCCGGACGGGAGATCTTTTCATAAAGGCCTTTAAGGGAGAGGCAACCTTCTTCGCATTCAGCAAGTTGGTCTGTGTGAGACTTGATGCAGGGATTTACCAAGACGAGGAGGTTGTTCTTTTCGTCTGTAACGTCAATAACAACGATACGCTTAAGACTGCCCACCTGATTGGCTGCGAGTCCGACGCCTGGAGCTGCGTACATGGTTTCGGCCATGTCTGCGGCAAGCTTGCGGAGCTCGTCGTTGAATTCGGTGACGGGTTCAGCCGTGGCAGCCAGAACAGGATCGGGATATTGGATAATGGGCAGAAGAGCCACGAGACGCTCCTTGAAAGGGGTGAATTTACAGAACCTCCTATTTTAAATCAGAACGGTCGCTTGGATTTCTGCTGGCGATTGCTTTCAAAAGAGACGAGACATGACGTTTGAGGCAGGATACGAAACCGAATGCTGGATCAAGTTATCCTTGCTTAGTAAGCTTCCCGTGGCGGAGATCCTTCGGGTTTTGCAACAAACGGAAGGCGTAGAGGCCTTCTTCGAGGCGTCTCAAGGAACGTTGATAAAGCTTGTCGGAGAGGCAGCAGCACGTGAAATTCATATGTTGAATATGAATGGAGAAGCTGAACGCATTTTGTCATGGCTTTCTGACAATGAGGAAGTCGGGTTCATCACATTTGTTGATCCGCGCTATCCGCACATGATGGTCGAGGCGGGCTGCGCTCCAGTAGTGCTTTGGTATCGAGGCGATTCAGGGCTGCTTGATAAACCAGTGCTCACTGTTGGTGGCAGTACCCATCCTGATAAGGAGGCTCTGTACAATGCGGAGGTTTTTGGTAAGACGTTGGGTTCGAACGGAGAAGTGTTGCTTTCAACAGGGCATTTTCCCGGAACGGAGATGGCATTTCTGGCAAGCGCGCTTAGCATTGGTGCTCAAACTCTAGTTTGGCAACCGTGCGGACTGGATCGTGTTTGGCCCCCTGAGGGGCGTAACCTTCTTCATGAACTCTTGGCTTGTGGTGGACTTATTATGACCGCTGTTCCGCCTGGACGCGGATATTCCTCAGAGGGACGGGAGCTTCAAACTTGTTGCCGCATGGCTTCAGCGCAGGCTCTTCTAGTGCTCAATGCTACTAAGGACTCATATCTATTGAATCTAGCAAGAACTGCAGCGGATTGGGGTAGGGACGTCATGGCTGTGCCGGGATCTATCCATTCGCCTTTCGCACGCGGATGTCATAGGTTGATTCGACAAGGGGCGAGACTAGTTGAGCTTGCAGACGACATCCTTTCTGAACTTCATTTTGTAGAGAGTTGAGTCGGGCGGGCGTTGTTGGTACGCTATAAAAACATTTGGGTGCATCTGGTTGTGGCGTCTGCTGCATAATGATGCCCATTAGAGGCGAATTACGCCATTTATTTGTTTTCAGTTTGCTGTGTCCGCAGATTTTCCTGATGATTGCGGTCATGGAGATGCATTGTATGTCTTTATCTCTTGTCATTGCCGAAAAGCCTTCTGTTGCTGGTGATATTGCGCGAGCCTTGGGAGGTTTTACGCGCGACGGCGACTTCTGGGTCCGTGACGACATGGTGATCGGCTCTGCAGTTGGTCATTTGCTCGAAATCACTGCTCCTGAAGAGTTTGACGTCAAGCGCGGCCGCTGGACCTTTAAAAATTTGCCAGTTTTGCCGCCTTATTTCGATCTCAAGCCGATCAAAAAGTCCGAAGAAAAGCTTAAGGCGTTGTCCAAGAAGATTCGAAGCCGTGCGGTGACTGAAGTCATCAATGCATGCGACGCGGGACGTGAAGGCGAGCTGATTTTCCGCTACATCATGCAATCCTGTGGTAGCAAAAAGCCAGTGAGGCGCTTGTGGCTTCAGTCAATGACGAAGAGTGCCATTCA
>JAXZEJ010000044.1:0-4788 GCA_037424205.1 bacterium
GCTTTTTGTGACGCTGCATCGCCGGGCTGAGGAAGGCGTTTCCATTCTCTTCATTTCCCACAAGCTGGTCGAAATCCGCGAGCTCGCCGACCGCTGCGTCGTGCTGCGCGCCGGCAAGATCGTCTCGTCCGTCAATCCGAAGGCCGAGACCGAAGCGTCGCTTGCGCGTCTGATGATCGGCGCCGAGCCGCCCGCCATTCGCGAGGCTTCCGGCACGCCGGGCGACGTGGTCTTCGAAATGAAGAACGTCAGTTTCCCGGGCACGTTGCGCGTCTGCGGTCTTGAAAACGTTTCGGTGTCGGTTAGAAAGGGCGAGATCGTCGGCGTTGCCGGCATCTCCGGCAACGGTCAGGCCCGCCTGATGGCGGTTGCCGCGGGCGAAGCTCCTGTTGACGACAACGGCGTCATGCTCTTCGGCAAGCCCGTGGGCCGCCTCGGCACGCGCGACCGACGTCATCGCGGCCTTCGCTATGTGCCCGAGCAGCGCCTCGGCCATGCCGCCGTTCCTGAAATTTCGCTTCAGGCGAATACCTATCTCACGGGCGACGATCTTGTGAAGCACGGCTTCATTCTTGAGGAGAAGGCTCTGAGCTTCACGAACAAGATTATCGAGCGCTTCCACGTGAAGACGCCGTCCGCCCAGAAGTTCGCGGGCGGCCTCTCCGGCGGCAACTTGCAGAAGTTCATCATGGGCCGCGAGATTCTTCAGAATCCGGGCGTGCTCATCGTCAACCAGCCTACCTGGGGCGTTGACGTCGGCGCTGCCGCCACGATCCGCAACGCGCTGATGCGCCTGCGAGAGGACGGTGCTGCCGTTCTCGTCGTCTCCGAAGAAGTGGACGAACTCTTCGAGATCTGCGACCGAATTGCGGTGATGTACCGCGGCCATCTCTCTCCCGCCGTTCCCAAGTCTGAAATGAATATTGAAATTGTCGGCCGCTGGATGTCCGGCCTTTGGCCCGACGGCCCTGCCGGCGAGGCCGGTCATGAAGGAGACGCAGCATGAATTTCCCCATTGCCATGACCTCGCGTCAGGAGCCGGCGCGCTACCTGTGCTGGTTCTCGCCGTTGCTCGCGCTTCTCCTGACTGTCATTGCGGGCGCCGTCATCTTTGCCGCGCTCGGCAAGGATCCGATTCAGGCCCTCGTCACGTTCTTTATTTCTCCGCTCGATAGCCTGAGCGGTTGGGCTGAAGTCTGCGTCAAGATGACGCCGCTTCTGCTCTGTGCCGTGGGCCTCGTGGTCTGCTTCCGCGCCAACGTCTGGAACATCGGCGCAGAAGGCCAGCTCGTGGCCGGCGCCATTGCGGGCGGCGCGGTTGCCCTGATGTGTTCCGACACGACGGGTCCCTGGTTCGTCATTCTCGTCATGGGCGCCTCTGCGCTCGGCGGCGCCCTCTGGGGCGCAATTACGGCGCTTCTCCGCCACAAGTTCCACGCCAACGAGATTCTCGTTTCGCTGATGCTCGTCTATGTGGCTCAGTTCCTTCTTGCATGGGCGGTTCAGGGTCCGCTTCGCGATCCCGACGGCTTCGGCTTCCCGCAGACCGCGCTCTTTGAGAGCGGCGCGCTTCTGCCGGTCATCCTTGAAGGCACGCGCCTGCATGCCGGCGCTCTGATCGCGGGCATTGCCGCGCTCGGCATCTGGATCCTCATGGACAAGATGGAAATCGGCATGGAATTCAAGATTTCCGGCATGGCTCCGCTTGCCGCCCGCTATGCGGGCTATCGTCCGGGCCACCTGATCTGGATCTCGATGCTCATCTGCGGCGCGCTTGCCGGTCTTGCCGGCGGCATCGAAGCCGCGGGTCCTCTCGGCCAGCTCACGCCGACCATCTCTCCGGGGTACGGCTTTGCCGCCATCATCGTCGCCTTCGTCGGCCGCCTGACGCCGCTCGGCTGCATTCCGGCCGCGTTCATCATGGCGCTCTTTTATCTCGGCGGCGAACTCGCTCAGAGCCGTCTCGGCCTGCCGTCCTCCATTACGGGCGTCTATCAGGGCCTTCTGCTCTTCTTCATCCTCGCATGCGACACGATGATCTTCTATCAGTTCAAGTGGGTCGGCTTTAAGAAGGAGGCCTCCCGATGAGTCTCGCCGCATCTATCATTTCGTCCACGCTCAATGCGGGCACGCCGCTTCTCATTGCGGCCGTCGGCATCATCATTCATGAAAAGTCGGGCGTGCTCAATCTCGGCATCGAGGGCATCATGCTCATGGGCGCCGTCACGGGCTTTGCGACCACGCATGCCACGGGCAGCTTCGAGCTCGGCTTCCTTGCCGGCATGGGCATCGGCCTTCTGCTCGGTCTTCTCTTTGCATTCTTCACGATCGGCCTGCGTGCCAATCAGTACGCCGCAGGTCTTGCCCTGGCGCTTTTCGGCACGGGACTTTCGGCCTTCCTCGGCCAGTCTCTGCAGGGCGCCGCGCTTCCGAGCCGTGCGCCTCTGGGCATTCCCGGGCTGGAAAGCATTCCCTTTGTCGGCGAAGCCTTCTTCTCCCAGCACTGGCTGGCCTATGCCGCACTCGTGATGATTGCGGGCGTCTGGTACTTCCTCTTCAAGTCCCGTCCCGGCCTGATTCTGCGTGCCGTCGGCGAATCGCCCGAATCCGCATTCGCGCTCGGCTATCCGGTTCGCCTCATCCGCTTCTGGGCCGTGCTCTTCGGGGCCATGATGTCGGGGCTTGCCGGCGCTTATCTCTCGCTTGTCTACACGCCGCTCTGGGTTGAGGGCATGGTGGCGGGCCGAGGCTGGATCGCGCTTGCACTCGTGACTTTTGCCACCTGGCGTCCTGCTCGCGTTCTCGTTGGCGCCTACCTCTTTGGCGGCGTCACGATGCTGCAGTTTGCGATCCAGGGCATGGGCATCGACATTGCACCTCAGTTCATGGCCATGACGCCGTACATCGCGACGATTCTCGTGCTGGTTCTCATCAGCCGCAATCCCGCCTGGATTCGTCTCAATGTGCCTGCTTCGCTCGGCAAGCCGTTTGCGCCGCGAAGCTGAGGACAGGAACAAAATTTCACCTGCCGGGAAGTAGGCATAGCCCTTCTTCCCGGCTAAACTCAGCAATTATCTTTACTTCTGTTTTCAGGAGATTTTTCTCATGCAAAAACGTACTGCTCTCAAGCTTTGTCTCGCCGGTGCGACTGCCGTTGCACTCAACGCCGCTCCGACGGCGGTCTTTGCGAAGGACGAGCCGCTTAAGGTTGCCTTCGTCTACGTCAGCCCGGCCAACGAGGAAGGCTGGTCCTCCCAGCACGACATCGCCCGCAAGTTCGTTGAAGAGAAGTTCGGCGACAAGATCAAGGTCACCTGGATCGAAAATATTCCTGAAAACGCCGACGCCCAGCGCGTTATTCGCGATCTCGCCCAGCAGGGCAACAAGCTCATCTTCGCGACGTCCTTCGGCTACATGAACTCCGTCATGAAGGTCGCCAAGCAGTTCCCGAACGTCTACTTCGAACATGCCACGGGCTACAAGACGAGCAAGAACGTCAAGAACTACACGGCCCGCTTCTATGAAGGCCGCTATCTCGCCGGCATGCTCGCCGGTGCTACGACGAAGACCAACATTCTCGGTTACGTCGCCGCTCTTCCGATTCCGGAAGTCTTCCAGGGCATCAACGCCTACACGCTCGGCGCCCGCGCCGTGAACCCGAACGCCGAAGTCCGCGTCATCTGGACGTCTTCCTGGTATGACCCGGGCAAGGAAGCTGATGCCACGAAGGCTCTCCTCGGCATGAAGGCCGACGTGATCACGCATCACACGAACTCCACGGCCGTCGCCTCCACCTGTGAAGAAGCCAAAGTTCCGGTCATCTCCTACAACTCCGCCATGCACAAGGCTGCTCCGACGATGCTTCTCGGCGGCGTGGTTCATCGCTGGGAAGAGTACTACACGAACGAAATTCAGAAGGTGCTTGACGGCAAGTGGGACAACACTCCGGTTTGGGGCGGCGCCAACGTTCACATGATCGAGCTCGCCGACATGTCCCCGAAGGCGCCGGAAAACGTCGCCTCCCGCATCAAGGCCACGTACGCCAAGCTTGAAAAGGGCGAATTCCATCCGTTCACGGGTCCTGTCGTCAGCAATGAAGGCAAGGTCATGATTCCGGAAGGCAAGGTTGCCACCGACGAAGAACTTCAGCAGATGATGTACTTCGTTGAAGGCGTGGCCAGCAAGGTTCCGACCAACAAGTAATCGGTCTTCACAGGCTTAATCGCGGCCTCTTCCTCCTGATGGAGGCGGAGGCCTTTTTTATTCTTCGCATGAAATTGCGAGGCGTGAGTCTTTTGCCGCGCTCGGCTAAGATAGCGTTCCGAAAGCTGCCTGCTTTTGCTTTTCAACTTTTTCGGATGCCGACATGTCAACCGATACGCTACTTCTGATACTTACCGGGCTCTGCGCCTTTCTTGTCGCTGCTGTGGTCTGGCTCGTTCTCGAAGTTCGCCTTTTGAAGATCCAGACTTTGGAGAGCGTTCGACGGGACGAGCAGGATGAAATGATCGAAGCAATTCTCACGGGAGTGAGAGGAGAGCGGCAGGAGGTGCAGCAGGCCGTTACGAACGTCGAACGGGGTTTGAGCCAGACGCTTGCCGGGCTCATGGGCTTTATGACCGAGCAGCAGAACCGCAGTGCGTCGGAAGTTCGCGCCCTTAACGAAATGGCAAGACAGTCTCTGGCCGAGACGCGAGAGGTGATGAACCGGCAGCTTCTCGAGCTTCAGGCGCTCATTGACGCTCGCTTTGCCAAAATCATTCAGACGAATGCGGCGGCAAGCGAAGG
>JAXZEJ010000045.1:0-1164 GCA_037424205.1 bacterium
CGATCTTGAGGGCTTCGGTCGCCTGAAGCGTGCCGATGATGCCCGTGACGGACGAGAAGACGCCGACGGACGCGGCCTTGACGTCGTTGGCGGCGTCGTCCTCCTCGAAGATGCACTCGAAGCACGGCGATTCAGGCTCGGACGGGTCGAACACCGTGACCTGGCCCGAGAAGCGGACGGCGGATGCAAAGACCAGCGGCTTTCCGGCTTCAAAGGCGGCTCGAGAGACCGCAATGCGGGTGGCAAGGTTGTCGGAGCAATCGAGAACGACGTCGGCGTTCTTCATGAGCGCCTTGAGCTTGACGGCATCCGCATATTCGGCGACCGGAATGATCCTGCAGTGGGGATTCAGGCGCTCGATGGCAATGGCGGCGCTTTCCGCCTTGTTGACGTTGAGCGTGGCCGTCGTATGAAGGATCTGGCGCGAGAGGTTTGAAAGAGAGACCGTGTCGGCGTCCACCACCGTGATGGTGCCCGCGCCTGCGGCTGCCAGGTAGAGAATCGCGGGCGAACCCAGGCCGCCGGCTCCGATCACCAGAAAGTGTGCGCGGCTGATGGCCTCCTGTCCTTTTTCACCCAGTTCGCGCAATGCGATCTGGCGGCTCACCCGCTCCCTCAAATCGCCCGGGAAGGCGTCCTCAAGCTCCTCAAGTGCCTGATCCGTCATTTTTGTCCTTCTAATTGATCATCAGTGGTTATTCGGCATAGAGAACGGTCGAGAGATAACGTTCTCCATTGTCCGGAAAGATTACCACGATGTTCGATCCTTTGTTTTCCGGACGCTTTGCAATTTGTGTTGCGGCATAGAGAGCTGCGCCGCCGGAGATGCCGATGAGAATGCCTTCCGCCTTCGGGAATTCGCGTGCGGTCGTGATGGCGGCTTCGTTCGGAACGCGGAAGACTTCATCCACGACGGCGGCATCGTAGTTGCCCGGCACGAAGTTGGCGCCGATGCCCTGAATGGCGTGAGGACCGGGCTTCCCGCCAGAGAGCACGGGGCTCGCGTCGGGTTCGACGGCCACGACCTTGACTGCGGGATTCCTTTCCTTCAGATATCTGCCGTTGCCCGTCAGGGTCCCGCCCGTGCCGACGCCGGCGACGAAGATGTCGACCTTCCCTTCAGCGTCCCTCCAGATTTCGGGACCGGTTGTGAGATAGTGGGCG
>JAXZEJ010000046.1:0-2002 GCA_037424205.1 bacterium
GCCAGATTCCTTTCAGCCGCCGCGCCTGTGCTTTGCTCTGGTCGGGCGGCGGCCAGTCGTCAATATAAACGAGCTGTTTCAGGAATCGGTCACGCTTGAGATATTCTTTCTGCCGCGTCAGCTTCAGCACCACGCAGGCGCATTTCGCGTTTTTCGAGCTGTCTTCGTAGGATACGTCGTAGCCGACGACGTAGATCACGTCCTCCGGGTCGAGCATCGGGCGCGCCGCCTTGCAGCAGTGCTCCGTTTCCATCAGGTTCAGCCGTTGGCTGTCTGTCAGCACCTCGTCTGACAGCACCGGGAACTCGTCCGCGCCGGTGTACCGGCTCTCCATCTCCCGCATCCACTTTTCTACCGTCAGCTCATCCTTGAGCCCCATCGCCCACTCGTAAGGTCGCATCTGCATCAGCACAATGCTTTCCCATGAAATGTCCATGGCAAAGGCGCTTTCGCCTTCCGCCATTTTCTTCATCACCTTGCAGCGTGTCTGAAAAGCGTGGTTCTGCTTTCGTCCCGCGCTTGTGATGGCGTGCTTTTTATAGCCCACGAAATTGCGGTCCGGTTCTCCCTTGACGTTGTGCCACAGTCGCACCGCAGGAAGAACAACGGTCGAGTATTCTCCATAATCGAATGCAGGCGCTTCCTCCTGCGCGTATTCTTCCGCCGTCACGTCATGCAGGTTGTCGCCGCGCATTGCCGAGATGTAAAATGCGCTTCCGCAGTCGGTCTCGATCTTGAAGTCGTCCTTGCTCTCTGCCGTCACGCGCCGATGCCTTGCCAGCATCGGATAATCGTGCTCGATCTGCCGGAAGGTCTTGCTGCCGATGGCCGCAAGCTGCTTATAACTCGGACCGTAATACGCGCTCTGCGTTCCCGGCCAGACAAGGTCGTTGACCATTGCATACTTCATCTTCGTGCTGGTCTTCGTCAGGCTTCTCGTACCGGTGATCGAAACCTCGCGTTTTCGCGCATATTCGCGCATCATCACGCGCTGCAATAGCTCTTCGTTCGCAAAATCCGCTTCCTCGCTGCGCGCAATATCCAGCAATTTGTCCGGGAACCATCGAATGACCCAGACCACAAATGCCCAGAAACTATCCTCGTAATCGCCGTAGTCGCGGTTCTCCGTCGGCTTTTTCGCGATCCAGCCGACATCTGCCGACCAGACTTTTCCCGTTCTTCTTGCCATGTCGTCACCGCTTTTTCTTTTTCGGCGGCGGCATTTTTACGAGTCCGAGCTTGGCGTATGCTTCTCTTTCCCGTTCGTTCGGCTCTTCGGCAAACTCGCCGAGGTCGTCGTGCAGCCGCATGTTGTCCGGCAGCGTTACCAGCTCCGGCATTCCGTCGTTTTGCCGCATCCGGTTTTCGTTGATGAGGATCATCTGCTCCGCCGCGTCCATCGTGTACGGGTACTTGCATGGTCTACCGAAGAAGATTTTGAAGGCCTCGTCGGGGCTGCACGGTTTCCCGTTCTTCAGCAGCCCTTTGCGCTCCAGCGCTTCCGTCAGGCTGTCAATGCGCAGGTCGTCAATGGGCTTTGCGTCTTTTTTTCTCAATCCTTCGCTCGACAGATTGTCCTGAATCATCCTGTTCAGCTTGGCCGCCTTGTCGAACTGTCCGATGGAGCGCATATTGTCCCGGTCGAGCGTCATCTTGGCGCAGTCGCGCAGGATAAATTCCTGCTTCACGCTCACGCCGCCCGCCGCCATCAGGTCGCTGGCCAGCGCGTCATAGATTCGGTCAAGCTCGTTGTAGTCCTCGGCGGTATAAGGATTCTTTGTGCTGTTCTCTCCCCAGTCCTTGCGCTGCTTTGCTGTTCCGATCTTCCGGTTTCGCGCGCTTTTCTCGTTGCCGACGGCCTTGGTGAACTCTCCCACGTCCAGCCGCTCGCCGAAAATTTCCATGATGTCCGTCAGCCCATCGAGAAAGCCCAGCGTTTCGCCGCGCTTTTTATCAAGCCCCTTTGTTCGCAGATTGTCGCAGTAGTCCACCCACTTCTCCG
>JAXZEJ010000047.1:0-6391 GCA_037424205.1 bacterium
TGGAGTTAAATGTTTAATGCCGAGCTTCGATACCAAACGAGGCAGGGATACGTTTAGATGAAGTTCGCCTGTAGTTGACTGACCAAAGTACGTTTGAAGATCAGTCTACAGAAAAAACAAAACCCCCGACAGTTCAATGCACTGCGGAGGTTGTATTGGCGTCCCCAGCGGGGTTCGAACCCGCGTTAGCAACGTGAGAGGCTGCGGTCCTAGACCACTAGACGATAGGGACGTTGTTGCGTAGGAGATGAACTATACGCCGATTATCGAGTCGAAGGTGGTCTGTTTTTGCTCTAGATCAACGGACTCTCGAAAAAGATAAAAAAGCTCCGTTCGCTTTTGGCGAACGGAGCTTGAGATAATCAGCCGGTCAGCGCCGGCGGAAATCAGAGCACGCGGGCGATGCGGGCAAGCACTTCATCCTTGCCGATAAGGCACAGGGTCTTGTCGATCTGCGGCGTACGTTCGGCGGCGCAGATGCAGACGCGAAGCGGATTGGCGAGAACCTTCATCGGGATGCCCTGTTCTTCCATTACGGCTTGGATGCAGCCGTAGACGGCTTCAGGCGTCACATCGGACACGGCTTCGAGTTTTTCACCGAAAAGCTTGAGAGCTTCACGGCCGCCATCGGCAAGAACCTTGGCGGCTTCTTCTTCGTTGACCTTGGGTTCGACGTAGAAGAAGAGAGCGGCATCGGCGAGCTTTTCGAGCGTGGCGGAGCGGGACTTCAGCAGATCGCAGACGGCAGCCAGATCGGGACCGCCTTCAACCTTGCCGCCGCGGGCTTCAATGCGAGCCTTCGTGAGTTCGGCCAGACGGTTGTTGTCGGCTTCCTTCATGTACTGTTGGTTGAGCCAGTCGAACTTCTTCCAGTCGATGCGGGCAGCGGCGCGGGAGCAGTCGGAGAGATCGAACACTTCGGCGAGTTCTTCGCGGCTGAACTTTTCCATGTTGCCGTGGCCCCAGCCCAGACGGGCGAGGTAGTTGAAGACGGCTTCCGGGAGGTAGCCCAGACGTTCGTATTCGAGCACGGAGACGGTGCCGTGGCGCTTGGAGAGCTTCTGGCCGTCCTGACCGTTGATGAGCGGGAGGTGGGCGAAGACCGGCACTTCGGCGCCGAGGGCGCGGTAGATGTTGATCTGGCGCGGGGTGTTGTTGATATGGTCGGCGCCGCGGATCACGTGGCTCACTTCCATATCCCAGTCGTCGACGACAACGGCGAAGTTGTACGTGGGAATGCCGTTGCGCATGATGATCAGGTCGTCAAGCTCGCTGTTGGAGACCGTGATCGTGCCATAAACGGCGTCATTCCAAGTGACGGCGCCATCGTCCGGGTTGCGGAAGCGAATGACGGGCTTGACGCCTTCGGGAATGGGCTTGCCCTGACAGTTTTCAGGACGCCAGCGGCCGTCGTAGCGGGGCTTGAGGCCCTTGGCCTTCTGTTCTTCGCGCATGGCGTCGAGCTCTTCCGGCGTGGCGTAGCAGTAGTAGGCGCGGCCGTCGGCAAGCATCTGGTCGACGACTTCGCGGTAGCGCTCAAGACGGTCCATCTGATAGATGGGGCCTTCGTCGTAGTCGAGGTTGAGCCACTTCATGCCGTCAAGAATGACCTGAACGGCTTCCTTCGTGGAGCGAACCTGGTCGGTGTCCTCGATGCGGAGCAGGAACTTGCCGCCAAAGTGGCGGGCGACGGCCCAGCAGTAGATGGCCGTGCGGGCGGTGCCGAGATGCATCATGCCCGTGGGGCTCGGTGCAATGCGGGTGCGAATCGTCTTCATTACTAAAACTCGTTGTTTGAAAATAGTCCCGCCGGAGCACTGCGGCTTCCGGCGCGGAGAAGCGGACGCGTGCGGGGATTGGGCGCTGCGCGTGCGGCTTGAAAACCGAATAAAGTCAATATTTTACCCCGTTTGTAGAACGGGACGTTAATTATGAGTCAAACCCGGAGCATGAGCTTCGGGACATAAAGAATGGGCCGGATATTCATGACGAACGTCCGGCCCAAGTGCATAGGATGAAACGCCTCGAATTACGCTGCCCAGGTGAGCCAGGTCCAGGTCGAGAAGACGACGAGAACGATGGCTTCGGCAATGATGACGGGGACAAGG
This sequence comes from bacterium, assembly GCA_037424205.1. Taxonomy (GTDB): domain Bacteria; phylum Pseudomonadota; class Gammaproteobacteria; order Burkholderiales; family Burkholderiaceae_F; genus Sutterella. The sequence goes on from JAXZEJ010000047.1 coordinate 2,109, forward strand.
GTTTTGAAGAAGTCGGACTTGAAGTAGTCGATCGTGATCGTGAGGCAGACGTGCGTTGGGGTGATCATCTGGCCTGCGACGCCGAAGACCATGGCAACGCCGGCAAGGTCGAGCGAGCCTGGCATGAGGCCGGCGACGATCGGCATGACGATGGCGACGTGGCCCTGACTCATGCCGGTGAGAATGCCGATGACAAAGCTCGTGATGGCAATGATGACGGGGACGGGGAGCGTCGAGCCTTCGAAAGTCGTGATGATCTGGTGAAGGATGCCGGTGGCTTCGAGAAGCTGAATGAAGTAGAGAATGCAGCCGACGTTGAGGAGAAGGCGCCAGTCGGCTGCTCCGACGAATACGTCCTTCACGCCAACACCGCGCTTGAGCATCAGAAGCACGGGAATGAGGAGGACGACGACAGCTCCCATGGCCAGTGCGGCGGAGAGGTTGCAGGCCATCATGAGAACGACGCTCAGGAGAACGGGCGCAATGGCGAGCACGACGTTTGTGATGTCGGCGCGGCGTTGTTCAGGCGAGAGTTCTGCTTTTTGGCGAATCTCCTTGAATTTGAGCGGGCGAACCATCACGAACCAGCCTGCTCCGAATGCTACGACGGACATCCAGAAGAGGTGTACGACAAGGTCGGCCACGCTGACGTGCGCAATGGCGCAGCCGAGAATCATGCCGGGAATGATGGGGCTGGCGAATTCGCAGACGTGACGGAACCAGAAGTTGATTGCAGCCTTGCTTTCGGGCTTGATGCTGGTTCCTTCGCAGGCAGTCTGAACGATAGGGGCGGAAAAGCGCGCGCCGCCAACCGATGGCAGCAGGCCGAGAAATGCAGGCATGCTGGCGATGACGACCTTCGTCGATGAGAAGAAGCGGTTGAGGGCGTCAACCATGCCTTTGAGCGTGCCGGATCGGCGAAGCTGGATTTCAAGGCACATCACAAAATAGAGCGCGAAGAGTAGGTCGTAGGTGCGGTTCATCGACAGCATGTCGCGACCGGCGTTGACAAGTGCGCTTAAAGTGGGATTTTCGATGAGCCAGAGGAGCGCACCGCCGGCCAGAATGGCGGGGCCGATCGGACACTTGAAGCGCAGCAGCACAACGATGAGGATGATCGCCGCCGCAATGAGAATAAAGACGTTCATTGTTCTTGCCTTGGAGAGGGGCGGTCTGCCTGAGATGAAGCAGCCGCAAAAGTGCATTGTGAAATTTTCCGCCTATTTGCAGGAATTTGCAAAAACAGGCGGGTTCCTGGCGGCGGGCGATAACAATCTTCAGGGCATTGGACGCCGTTTTTCTTGGATAGTTCGTTCGCCGAACTGAAAAAAATCGCACGTCTGAGTAGAATGCACGATCCGGCCTGTTTGGCAGGCCTTGTGTTGATTCAACGACTCTTTCGAATAATGACGGAATCCTTCTATTGGCTCGGGCGATGTGCCCGGTCTGCGGCCTTCGGCATTGCCGCACTCATTCTTCTCACCATTGCGAGAATCGTCTTTTTCTTCGTTTATAAAAATGACGATCTCAGCTTTGTGAGCGATTTCATGCCGGCAATGGTGATGGGGTTGCGCGTCGATGCCAAGTGGCTTGCGATTATGATGCTCCCTGCCTGGGCCTGCGTGCTCCTCTCCTATTGGAAGGGTTTCTTCTGGCGTTTGGCTCGAGTTCTAGCCGGTGTCGGCATGCTCGTTGTGGCTCTTCTTACCGTCATCAACTTCGGCTTTTACGGTTTTTACGGGACTCCCATCAGCCCCATCATCTTCGGCTTCATTCAGGACGATACCAAGGCGATTGTCGTGACGATCCTGAAGGATTGGCCGGTGTTCTCATATCTGGCTTGTCTGGCCGGACTCGTGGTAGTACCGTTTGCGTTTGCCTTTCTGGCCGACCGCGGTCGCGAGCGCAGGGTCGGAAAGGCGGCCTATGCGGGCTTGTCGCTTCTTTCGATCGTCATGCTTGCGTTGGTCATTCGCGGCAGTCTGGGCACTTTCCCTCTGCGCATTCAGAGCTATTCCGTTTCGAAAAACGCCTTTGTCAACGCTAGTGTCCCGAACGGCATGGCCGCCTTCCATGAAGCTCGCAAGGGCATGGAGGTTCTCGAGCTCAAGGGAGGCGCTGCGGCTGCTCTGAGACAGCAGGGCTTTGCAAGCGTTTCGGAAGCCGAGGCTCTGATTTCCGCTGTGCGTCCGTCCTTGCCGGCAAGCGAGCCGTTGAAGTCGCAGCCGCATGTCGTGCTGGCCATCATGGAGTCCATGGGCCGTGACGTGTTCGAGTCGAACAAGCCCGGCGTCAACGATACGCTTGGTGCATTGGCAAACGAGCTGGACGATGCGCTTGTATTCAAGCAGAGCCTTTGTGTGGGCCGCGCAACCTTCCCGACGATTGAAGGCCTGATTTTCGATTCGCCGTTGGATCCGATCACGCAGAGCCGCTACGGCAGGCATCCGTTCGACTTCTCTCGAATGTTCGAATACAAGAAGGCCGGTTACAAAACGATCTTCCTGACGGCAGGCCCCGAGGCTTGGCGACAGATTGAAACCAACTTCCCGCAGCAGGGGTTTGACGAAATCATTGGAGCAGGGAAGCTTTCGGCTCTTTACCCAGAGGCAGAGGTTGGTACCTGGGGCATCGGCGATGCCTGGATGTTCAAGCGAGCAGAAGAAATTCTGAAGGAGGCGGATGAAAAAGGTGAAAAGCTCTTTATCGTGATGCTCTCCACCGCCAATCATCCGCCGCATCGCGTGCCGGACAACGTCAAGGTCAATCCTGTGTCGTACCAAGCCTTGCCGTCCTTTATTACGGATACTCGCTACGATATTTTGACGGGGTCTCTTCAGACCTATCAGTATGCGGCCAATGCTCTCGGCGGATTCGTGCATAACATGAAGGGCGATGCGCTCAAGCGCGAGCTCATGATTGTTGCGACGGGCGACCATAATCTCCGCATGGCGTATGCGGGCGGCTACAGTCACCATCTGCATGGCGTTCCTGTGATGTTTTGGGTGCCCGAGAGTCTCAAGACTGCTGCCGCGAAGGTTGATGTCACGCGCTGGGCCGGGCATCGCGACATCTTTCCGACCATCGCCGGCGTCGTGCTTGGCAAGACGCCCGAAATTCACGAGGGCCGCAATCTTTTTGCCGACGAATCGATGGATCTCATCGTTTCCTATACGGGACTTGCGGCCGGCAGCTGGGGTGCCGCCACTTTTGACGGCAATGGCGTCATGACCTGCTATCGCTGGGAAAATGACCGCATGGTCAATGAGGATGCGTGCACCGGTCTCTCGAAGAAGATGGCCGACGCGGCTCGTGCTCAGTGGGCACTGGCTGACTACAAGGTCAGAAAGGGTCTCCTGAACGAAAAGTAACCTCGAATATGAGGAAATGAACAACGGGTCCGCAGTCTGGAAAAGACTGCGGACCCGTTTGCAATGCGTAGAAAAAACTGCGTCAGGCCTTCTGTGAAAGGCCGAGTGCTTCGAGATATGGCTTCATGTGGACGGGAAGTTCTGCAGGATCGTGATCCTTCAGGTGTCCCATGGAGAACTCGCAGCCACACCAGAGCTGGTTGTAGAAGTTTTCGGCGCGAATGATTTCGCCGCGTCGTTCCTGAAAGCCGCCCTTGCGCCAGTTCTGATCCCAGTAGACGGTGCTCGGATGAAGTGCGGCTGCTTCCAGCGCGGCCTCGCGGATCTGGTCGAGACGCTTCCAGCGGCTGCCGGCAAGTGTTGTCGTAAAGCGCTTGATGCCGAGCTTTTCAGCCATGGCGGCGGTCGCACGCATGCGGACGCCGAAGCAGAGCCTGCAGCGTTCGCCTCGTTCGGGGTCGCATTCATGTCCCTTGACGGCATTCAGCCAGGCATTGTGCTCCCAATCACCGTCCGTGAAGGGAACTTTGAGCTTTTCACAGTAGCGGATGCACTCGTTCTTGCGAACGAGATATTCCTCTTCGGGAAAAATGTTGGGATTGAAATAGTAGACATGCGGCGCATAGTCATTTTGCAGGAGCCATTCAAGGATGGCGGAGGAGCAGGGGGCGCAGCAGCTGTGCAGAAGAATGCGTTCTTTCACTGACAGGGTCCGGACAGTTTAATCGTTCGCCCATTATATGTTCTAGGCAAAAAGACCGTGCAGATGCCAGAGACCGTAGCGGCCTTCGGCTTCAACGGGGCGATAGAGCCAGACGCGTCGGCCGCCGGAGCCTTCCGCTACAAAGTAGTCTCTTGTTTCGTTGCCGTCCGTATGTCGGACGGGACCTTCCATGACATGCATGACTTCCT
>JAXZEJ010000048.1:0-1604 GCA_037424205.1 bacterium
GTGTTGAACATGTCGAGCAGATAGTCGGGCGAGCGGAAGTTTCTGTAAAGACGGTGAATCTCATGCGTATTGCGAAGCGCCATCAGCGTCTCGAGCTTTGCGCCCATGAAGGAGAAGATCGCCTGCTGCTCGTCGCCGAAGTAGACGCAGACGCTTTTGTCGCTCGAGTCGTCCCAGAGCCTGGTGACGAGGTCGAGCTGCAGGGGCGAGAGGTCCTGCACTTCGTCGACCTGAATCCAGGCGTAGTGCCTGCGGGCTTCGGGATTCTCGTTGAGCCAGACCCACGCGCGAAGGAGCAGATCGTTGAAGTCAAGGAGCTGCTGAGGAGCCTTGTAGTCGAGATAGCGCCTGGCGGCGGCGTCGAGCGCCGCATGGTCAAGCTCGAGGCTGTGCCTGATGCCGTCCGTCTTCAGGAGCCCGAAGGCCTGAAGCGTTTCACGGTTCTTGTCCGAAACTTCGAGGAACGGCGTGCGAAGGCGAGTCTCCTCGGGGAAGCCGTTGTCGTCCTGATAGAGCTGTGCGGCGCGGCCCGCGATGTAGCCGGCGGCGTCCGAGGGCAGGGGAATGCCGGGCGCTCCGTCAGGGAGGCTTTCGATGATCAGTCCCTCGATGACGTCGTGCACGTCGTCCTCGTCGAGAATCGTCGCAATTTCGGAGACGACGCCGTTCTCAAAGAGAAGGCGCGAGCAGAAGCGGTGAAGGTTGCCGACATAGAGCGCGTCCATGTTCTCGCCGGCAAAGCGCTCGTCGATGCGCTCCCTCATGCCGCGGGCCGCGCGGTTCGTGAAGGTGAGGCAGAGCATGTCGGAGAGATTCACGCCCGCCTTGAGCGCGTGTCCGATGCGTTCCGTAAGAATGGCGGTCTTGCCGCAGCCCGGAGGCGCAAGAACCAGATGGCGGCCGCGGGAGAGCTCGATCGCCGCCTGCTGGTCCGCATTGAAGACGGGCTTGGAATCGCCAGCGCCCGCCCGGGTTCGAGGAGCCGCGAGAGGGCGAAAGGCCGGGTAGGCGAACTCCCGGTCCTTGAGCGACATCAGCCAGACTGCAATGCCGTAGCCGTACTTGAGGCATTCGGCGGCATCCTCCGCCGTGCGCACGAGATAGTGGTGATCGGCATTTTCCATGAGCGCGGGCGTCTGTCCGAGGCGGTAGTGCGAGGCCGCGTTGCCGATTTCGCGAATGCGGCGGAAGTATTCGTAGGTCACGCTGTCGGCGAGCTGCTGCACGAGCGGCGTGCGCATCATCTCCGAGTAGGAAAGCGCGTTGTCCTTGAGGATCGTGCGAAGCACGCCCTCGGCAAACTGGCGCATGACCTGCGTGCTTTCACGATAGTTGCGGTCGCGAAAAAGGCCTTCGGCCCGCTCGCCGAGATCGGCAAGCGGCGGATAGTGAAGCTGAAGCGGCGAAAAGTTCATGAGCGCTCCCCGTTGTCTGCGATGCCCTGGCGGCATGGTTCTCGGAATTGTTCAATCATTCTACGACCGATTCCAAAAGTTATCGCGCCTCGCATTCCCGCCGCGGTCCATTGCGATGAACAAGCCTTGAGGCGCCAGCATTTTGGGTTATTTGAGCATCCGTTGACTTTTCTTCAGGCGCATGGGCTG
>JAXZEJ010000049.1:0-3553 GCA_037424205.1 bacterium
GGCCCCTCTCGGGACTTTCACCCGCTAGAACGTGCCCATGCCGAGCACACATGCATGACGGGCCGCAGACTTTCGCCTGCGGCCCGTCGGATTGGGTCGGATTGGATCAACGGCCTCATGCAGCCGCGAAGAAGAGCATCAGAACGATCTGGCCCGAAATGATTCGCAGGAACATTGCGAGCGGGTAGACGGTCGAATAGGCAAGCACGGCCAGACCGCGTTCGGAGAGACTGTTGACGAAGCTGAGCGCCGAACTGCTGGTGGTGGAGCCCGCGAGAAGGCCTGCAATCGTATGGAAGTTGAGCTTCATGACGCGGCGCGCGACGATGGACATGATGGCGAGCGGCACAAAGCTGATGACCAGGCCGAGGGCCATGTAGGCCCAGCCGATGCCGCTCACGAAGGCCTCGATGAAGAGATCGCCGGCGGCCAGACCCGTGCTGGCGAGGAAGAACGTCAGGCCCCATTCCCTCAGCATCAGATTGGCGGAGATCGTCGTATAGGTGACCAGATGAAAGCGCGGGCCGTAGTAGCTCAGCAGAATGGCCGCAATGAGCGGACCGCCCGCCAGGCCGAGCTTGATCTCGCTGGGCATGCCGGGAAAGGCGATCGGAATGCTCCCGAGCACAAGGCCGAAGGCGATGCCGATGAAGATCGCGAAAACGTTCGGGCGCTCCAGACGCTTTTCCTGATTGCCCATCATGGCCGCAAGACGCGCGCAGGCGTTGGCCGGCCCCACGCAGTTGAGCGTGTCTCCGATCTGCAGGCGCAGCGAGTTGTACGGGAAAAGATCGACGCCCGAACGATTGACGCGCGTGATGTTGACGCCGTCCATGCGCGACAGGTGCAGGTCCTCGATAAGCGTGCCGTTGACCTCCTCGCGCGTCACGCTGATGCGGCGCGAGACGAGCGGCGAGTGCGCCGTGGCAAGGTCGATTTTCGTGTCCTCCTCGCCGCAGAAGGCGACGATCGCCTCCTTGTCGTAGGGGCCCGCCACAATGCGGAGCTTGTCGCCTTCATGCACGACCGTCTCGGCCGTCGGGCTCGTGATAACGCCTTCATGCAAAATTCGAGAGCAGATGAAGTTGCGGCCGACCAAAGCGCGGATTTGGCGCAGCGTATGGTCGTCGAGCGCATGATTGGTAAGCGTGACGTGGAAGTAGATCGGCGTCTGAGCACGCTTTTTCTGCGCCTCCTCCCAAAGAAGCTCCTCATGCTTCACGTCGATGTTGAAGACCTTTCTCACAAAGATGAGCGTGAGAATGATGCCGAGAATGGAGACCGGATAGGCGCAGGCGTAGCCCACGGTAATGTCGCCCTTGTAGCCCATGGCGGCAAGCGCTTCCTGCGTCGCGCCGAGACCGGGCGTGCTCGTAATGGCGCCGAAATGAACGCCCATAAGCTGCGGCAGCGAAAAAAAGCCGCCCGCCACGGCCCAGATGCCGACCGTGAGCAGCAGGCTCAGCCCCACCGCAAGGCACATGAGGCCGTTCAGTCCCCAACCGCTGTTTCTCAGGGTCGAGAAGAACGACGGACCGACCTGAAGGCCGATGAAGAAGACAAAGAGGACGAGGCCGAAGTTTCGGAAGAAGGAAATGATCGACGGATCGATGTCGACGCCGACATAGCGCGCAAAAAGACCCAGAAACAGCACGCAGGTGATGCCGACCGAGACGCCGAAGAACTTGAAGCGTCCGATCCAAAGGCCCGCCGCGATGATGAGCGAATAAGCGAGAAGCGCGTGCGCGAAGGAGCCCGAGTCGGTGAGTAGTGACTGAAGCCAGCTCATGACAGATGTGTCCGGAAAAGAAGAATCCGCGATCAGTTGCAATCCGTCATTGTAGATCAGCCGCCGCAATCCCGCCACCCGCGTCTGCGGGACTCCGGGAGCGAAGTCTCGCTGAAAACATTAGAACAGCAGGTCTTTGCACCCTTTACACATCACAAGCGCGCAACGATCCTCTCATTCAAGACCGCGCTTCTTTTCCGCAACGAGACAGAACTCCGTCACGCGACGTTCGGACGCGCCCCTCACCATGACTTCACCCGTCTTCTCGCGCATGATCATCGCGTCCGCGCCGAGCGACGCCAGAATTTCAAGGTCCCAGGCCGGACGCTCGATCCTCGAGAGCGGAAGCGAATGTGCAATGCGGTCCATGACCGTGAAATCAACGCCCTTCATGTATTTTTCGGCGTGTCCCGGCGGCGGTGCCGTCACGGCATGAAGCGCGGCGTAGCGTTCGTCGAACAAATGCAAGTAGTGGTTGCCGTCCAGGACCAGGAGTCTTCCGCCCGGCTTCAAAAGCCGCATCCAGCGGCGGTAGGCCTCGGCCGGCGCAGGCAGATTCCACACGACGTACCGGCTCACGATCAAATCGAGTGACCCGGGCTCGAGCGCCGGATCGGAAGCGTCGCCAAGCATAAAGCAGGCCTCAAGACCTCTCGCCTCGGCATTCTCCGTTGCCCGATCGATCATCTCGGGCGAGAGGTCAACGCCCGTCACGACGCATCCCAGCCTGGCAAGCGTCAGGCCCATGATTCCCGGGCCGCACCCGGCATCGAGCGCCTTCATGCCGGGCTTGAGGTCAAGCACCTCGCGAAAAAGCATGGCCAAAGCCTCGCCTTCGGGTCCGTCAAGCTCGTCGCAGTTTCGCAGCGAGTAGCCTTCCGCACGGCTGTTCCAGTAGCCGCGCACATCATCGCAAAGTGCCATAGTTGCCTCACCGTTCGTTTACAAAGGATGCAGCGGAATCACGCTCAGGAATCCCGGATCGGTTTCCTCTACGCTTACGGATACACGATATACCGAAGCGAGCAGATCCGGATGGAGAACCTCCTCCGGCTTTGCAAATTTTCGCACAGTCCCTCCGCTCAAAAGGAGCAGCCTGTCGGAAAAGCGCGCGGCCGTCAGCAGATCGTGCACGATCACAAGCGTCACGGCGCCGCATTCGTCCGTATAATTTCTCGCCGCGTTCATCACGACGAGCTGATGCCTCAGGTCGAGCGCGCTCGTCGGCTCGTCAAGAAGCAGGATGCGGGGCTTCGAAACAAAGGCCTGAGCCATGAAGACGAGCTGCTTCTGTCCGCCCGACAAGCTGCAGACCGGCTGATCGGCCAGCTGATTGATGTTCATGGCGTGAAGCGTCTCGTCGACCCGGTCGAAGGTCTCGTGCGACACGCGCCAGGAAAGATCCTTCACGAGTCCGAGAAGCACCATTTCAAACACCGTCAGCCGGCTCGTCACCTGCGTGAGCTGCGGCACGTAGGCAATGCCCGACCGGTCCGAGAACGATCGTCCGTCCTCCTCAACCGTCACGCTTCCCGCATGCGGCACAAGACCGGCAATCGCCTTGAGCAGCGTCGTCTTGCCGCCGCCGTTCTGACCGATGACGCTCACGAGCTCGCCGCCCTTCATGCGGACTCCGATGTCGTGGAGCACATGACGGCCAGCGAATTCAACGTCCAAGCCGTCTAGAATCAATTCTCTCGTCATCGCCGGCTCCCTCTGTCACGCAGGAGCAGCGCCAGCAGAAACGGCACGCCCACGAGCGAC
>JAXZEJ010000050.1:0-1255 GCA_037424205.1 bacterium
GGCTTGGCGCCAAGCTCGAAGCCAAGTTCACCGAAATCCGCACGAGTGTGGATGCAAATCTCGAGAAGGTTCGCACGGGCAATGAGGCAAAGCTTGAGGAAATGCGTGCGACGGTGCAGGAGAAGCTCGACCGCACGCTCACCGAGCGCCTGACGGCAAGCTTCCGAACGGTGGACGAAAAGCTCGGTCTCGTTCAGACGGGGCTTGGCGAAATGCGCACGATGGCTCAGAGCGTGCGCGACTTGAAGGGGGTGCTTACCAACGTGAAGAGCCGCGGCACCTTCGGGGAGACGCAGCTGGCTTCCATTCTTGCGAACATTCTCACGCCCGCGCAATATGATTCGCAGGTCCGCGTGGTGCCCGAGAGCCGCGAGGCAGTGGACTTCGCCGTTCGCATGCCGGGTGCTTCCGGTCAGGGCGCCTGCTGGCTTCCGATGGACTCGAAGTTTCCGGCGGAGGACTATGTGCGTCTTCTTGACGCCGAGGCTCGCGCCGATGCGGCAGCGGCCGCGCAGGCCCGTGCGGCGCTTGAAAAGGCCGTCATCGTGCAGGCCAAGTCGATTCACGACAAGTATGTGAAGCCGCCCTATACGACGGAGTTTGCCGTCATGTATCTGCCGAGCGAGGGGCTTTATGCCGAGGTGATCCGCATTCCGGGACTCTTTGAAAAGCTTCAGCGCGACTATCGCATCACCCCGGCCGGTCCGACGGTCGTGTCGGCGCTGGTCAACAGCCTGCAGATGGGGTTTGTCACGCTCGCGCTTCAGGAGCGCTCGAGCGAAGTCTGGAAGGTTTTGGGCGAAGTCAAGGGCGAGTTCCTGCAGTTTGCAGAGGGCTTTGCAAAGGTTCAGAAGAAGTTCGCCGAAGCTCAGTCAAGCCTTGATGCCATGAAAACTCGTCAGAACGTGATGCAGAAGAAGATGAGTTCGATTGAGGCGTCCGGCCTTCTTGACGCGGGCGCGGATGCGGCAAGAACGCCTCAAAATGCCCGAATTTCCAATGAGACTTCCTCGAGTGAGTTAACAAACTCCGCGGAATTCCCCATCCAATGTGTAACATTGGGTGGGGATGGATAGCGGGCCGAGCGTTAGCTCGGCAACAACTGTATAGTATTGAGTACGGTTACGGTGATCGTTTCCTACGATTTGCCACGACCAAAACCAAATGGATGTTAATGTTGTAGACGCAGTGTGCACTGCATCGAAAATCGGTCATTGAAATGTCCCAACGAGTTGAAAGAATAGTAGTCAAGCCC
>JAXZEJ010000051.1:0-20983 GCA_037424205.1 bacterium
CCTGACGGGATATCTTGCCTGTGCGATTCCAGGATTCGCTACTGAAACCCCGCAGACGCCATACGAACCTAGCCCCGCGCACCTTCAGTCTGCCGATTACGATGCCGACAAGCGCTTCCTGGAAGCCTGGCAAGCCTACCGAAAAGGCAATCTCTCCACACTCGAGAGCCTTAGCGACTCACTTGCAACCCATCCTCTTGCAGACTATCCCAGACTCTGGCAACTTCTGCTTGAATTCCGCGCCAACAAAGACGATACGGATGTCAATCTGCGTTTTATCAAGTTCATTGAGAGGCATCAAGGCCAGTACCTTGGCGAGCGTTCCGCCTCTGACTACCTAATGGCGGCCGCCGATCGAATCAATCCCGTACTCTTCAATCGCCTCCACAGTCTGTTGCAGTGGAATAAGGAAGAACCTGAAATTCTTGTCTGGAACTACTGGTATAACTTCGAAGCAATTCCTCGGAAAACGATGGAAACCTTCGTGCGCGACTCCAAGATCAAAGGACGGCCTCTGAGAATACTTAATGAACGGCTGATGGAAACGAAGCCGGCATGGGCTTGGTCCGCCCTTTTAATTCAGCTTCAAAATCGACATTGGCAGGAAGCACGTTACATCGTCGAGCACGCACCCGAAAAAACAATGCCCGCACCAGCCAAGACATTAACGGCAATTCTGAACAACCCAAGACATTGGTATAAGAAAAATGCCATATCTTTCGAAAAATTGCCCGCCCGGGTGCAGATCTTCTTCATCCTGCGCATGCGAGGCATTGATTTCGAGACATCGAAAAGACTTGCAGAAAAACTATCCCCAAAGCTTGCTCCGGAATGGCGGAGTTTCCTCTGGGGACAGCTCGCATACGAAGCTGCCGTTAGACAAATCGACAGCAGTGCTGATCTTTTCAGCCGCGCCGGCGAACGTATCTTCAATAATCCGTTAGTTGTTCAACCCGATCTGATGGCTGGTTGGGCCGCACGTGCTTATCTGCGTAAAAAAGACTGGAAAAACGTCGAACGCTCTATCGGGCACATGTCCATAAACACACGCAATAATGAAACTTGGACTTATTGGTTGGCACGTGCTCATGCCGCACAAGGCCGCGCAGCCAAGGCCAAGCCTCTTTACGAATCCATTTCAGGAAATCAATCCTTCTATGGAAAACTTGCCTGCGATGAACTCGGCAAAGCCTACCCCTTGAAAGAAGTCGATCTCACCATTACTGATGACGAACTTCAGCGTTGGGCCACCGACCCAAGCATCCGTAGGGCCATTGCTCTCTACCAGGCTAACTTCTACTTCCTCGGTCATGCCGAATGGAATTGGGCTCTTCGCAATCAACGTCCACGAAATATCTATGCCGCTGCGACCTTCGCAAAGCAACAGGGCATCTTCCACCGAATGATCAGCACCGGACAACGTGTCAGCGACAAATTCTTCGAAACCGCTCTTCTATACCCGATGCCACACAAGGAGTTAATCACATCGCAAAGCTCCAAGCATGCTCTTTCCGACGCATGGGTCTACGGTCTCATCCGTCAAGAATCCCGCTTTATGGCAAGCGCGAGTTCCGATGTTGGTGCTCAGGGACTCATGCAGATCATGCCAAAAACTGCAAAATGGCTTATCAGGAAACTCGATCTCGAAGAACTAAAAAACAAGCCGCTCGTCGATTTGAACACAAATGTCACCTTGGGAACAGCCTACCTGAACATGCTTCGCGCGAATTTCGATGGCAGTCTTTCGCTTTCCAGCGCAGCCTACAACGCTGGCACTACACGTGCTCGAATTTGGCGCAAGTCGATTGATGCACCTATGGAAGGTGCCATTTTCATCGAAACCATTCCTTACTTTGAAACCCGCGACTACGTAAAGAATGTCCTTTCCAACACATTCATATACGCCCATCGCCTTGATAAGGATCTCGGATCCTTTAAATCATTCGTAGGTATGGTAACGCCTCCGGATCCTGCATCCATGGAGAACGATCTTCCCTAACAGAAATTTTTCCATCACAAGGATTTCAACTTATGCAGATATATACCGTCGGCGGTTACGTACGCGACTTCTTGCTTCGAAAGACTGGCTATAACGTACCCGTCGGCGGAGATCGTGACTGGGTCGTCGTAGGATCAACCCCTGAAGAAATGCTTGATAAAGGTTTCACTCCCGTCGGCGCAGACTTCCCTGTATTTCTTCATCCTAAAACGCATGAGGAATACGCACTTGCCCGCACTGAGCGCAAGACAGCCCGCGGCTACCACGGTTTTGTTTTTCATACGGACCCAAGCGTAACCCTGGAGGAAGATCTGAAGCGTCGCGACCTAACGATCAATGCTATGGCCATGGATGCAGAAGGGCATATCATTGACCCATACGGCGGAATGAACGACCTTCGCGCTCATATTCTTCGCCATGTGAGCGGGGCCTTCTCTGAAGATCCCGTTCGCATTCTGCGAGTTGCACGTTTCAGTGCCAAATTCGGTGATTTTAAGATTGCCAGTGAAACCATGACTCTCATGACAGTCATGGTACAAAACGGCGAAGCTAACGCTCTAGTCCCAGAACGCATCTGGTCTGAAGTGAGTCGAGGCCTTGCATTGAATCACCCGCTCAACATGATCGACGCCCTTGATCACTGCGGTCTCTGGACCAAACTATTCCCTATTGCCCCGCACAACGATGCCATGCGCAGGGCTATTACCCAAGCAGTTGCAGAAAACCTTTGTATGGATGCCCGCTTTGCTCTCATGACGGCATTTTGCAAAAATGCAATAGAGGCTCGCCAAACTGCGGCGAACCTGCGCGCACCAGCATCTCTGCAACAACTTTGCGAAACCTTCCGAAGGATACTCCCGCTCTTTGCAGAAGCGAATACTGCTCTTCATGCCGGTGCATTACTTGAGCAAAGTGATTCACTTCGCAGACCTGAGCGCATGTTGCTTATGATCCGAATGTGGGAAGTGCTTTCTCGACAACCTGCACCACTTCTCAAGAAAGCAACAGAGCTTTGGAATAGCGTGAACGCCGGCGTTATTGCAAAAGCTCAGTCCAATCCTCAGCAAATTCCGACCGCCGTGCGTGCAGCTCGCATTGAAGCACTTAAGCCACTATTTACCGCATCAGAAAAGACGAGCAACTACAGCCACAATAGCTGTCAGTAAAATCGTGCTCATCAAGGGTATTTCAACTTGTCGTCCCATAATTGTGAAGTTGATGTCCCCGGGAAGACGACCAAGTCCCCATTTTCTGAGAGTTGGTACGCACGAGAGCACAACGACAAGCAAGACAAAAATACAAATAATCCATCGCATCAGCACGTTTCCTTTCTGCTCCGGCAGTCGACAACGACAGGGCATCGCACCATGAACAGCCATATTACCGATTTTCTGAATTTTAAATGTCGAAAGATTTTTGTTCGAGGACTAGAACTCGACTGCCACATCGGTGCTTACGAGCATGAAAAGCACCGCACGCAGAAAGTCATTTTCGAATGTGACGTCTGGATCCCGCTTCAGGATTCCACCAGCAGCAATGATGAACTTCTTGACGTTCTCAACTATGACCTGATCGTCAATACGATTTCGGAAATTGCCCAGTCAGTCCATTTCAACTTGCAGGAAACACTCGTCGACGCCATCGCTGACAAATTGGCCGCACTTCCTTCTGTTCAACAAATCCGTGTTTCGTCCGCCAAAACTGAAGCCTATGCCCATGTTGAAGCCGTCGGCATCGAAGTTTGGCGCCGTCGCCCTTCACTTTTCTAAAATCATGATCAACGTTCGCCATAACAGCATTCCCATCATATCCACCGCCGAGGATTCTTCGAAATCTGATGAAAATGAGTTTTTCCAGAACAGCAAAGACGGCATCAACATGGGACTTAGCAATCGGAACAAGAAATCTGTTTCCATCAAAAAGTTGGAAAAACGCATTATTCGCCTCACCGCACAAGCCATTACGGATTTCGGCATGATTGAAGACGGCGATCGCGTCATGGTTGCCATGAGCGGAGGAAAGGACAGCTTCGTTCTTCTTGACGCTCTTCGAACCCTTCAGAAACGCGCTCCGATCAAATTCGATATTGTTGCAGTCAACGTCGACCAACACATCCCAAATTTTCCTCGTGATACGCTTGAACAGTATTTCAAAAGCATTGGAGTTGAATACCATATCGAAGATCAAGACACTTATTCCATCATTCAACGCTTGATTCCAGAAGGTCGAAATGTATGTTCCCTTTGCGCTCGCCTTCGCCGCGGCATTCTCTACCGCGTCGCAGGTGAGATGAAATGCAACAAAATCGCCCTGGGACACCACATGGACGACATTGTCGGCACACTTCTGCTGAATTTGTTCTATGGCGGCCGAATGAAAGCTATGCCGCCCATTCTAAGAAGCGATGACAAGCGCAATGTTGTAATTCGCCCGCTTGCCTACGTACGTGAAAGCGAAACAGAGAAATTTGCCAAAATTCGAAAGTACCCCGTCACATCTAAAGGCATCTGCGGCGCCGGAGAAAATCTAAAGCGACAGGAAGTTAAGGAACTCATCAAGACTTGGGACAGAGAATTCCCTGGACGCATTTACAACCTGTTCATGAGTCTGCAACGCGTCTCCCCCTCTCACTTGATGGACAAGCGCCTCTATGACTTCCACAACTTCGTGCCGCTCCTGCCCGAGATCGTGGGAGATGATGTAGATGACGAGTAAATATCAGTTCTCTTTTAAGCCAGGCACTACTTGTTTGGTTAAAATTTGTTTGTTACGCCAAGCAGAAAGTGTCCTAGGACAAAAGGTATAAAACATGAGAACACGTTCTATGAAAGTCATTGACATGGCAGTTCATGAAGTTGCCACCATCACTGCTGACAAGACCATCTGCGATTGCGCTAGGCAGATGCGACTCGAACACGTCGGCAGTCTTGTTGTTGTCAATGATGATCAGACCCCTCTCGGCATGATCACAGACCGCGATATTGCCATAGAAGTCGTCGCGCGCAATCTGGATCCGATAAAGCTAACCGTCCGTGACATCATGACCACCCCTGTCGTTACCGCCGGGCCGAGTGAAAGCATGGTTGTGGCACTTGCCCGCATGCGTGAATTCGGCGTTCGACGTCTGCCCATTGTTGATGACGACGGAAAACTCATCGGCGTCGTTTCCAACTCCAACCTCGTCGAAGAACTATCCTCGCTGCTCGACAGTCTGGTCAGAAACATCCACTCCTCGAAAACAAGAGAAGTCGCTCTTCGTTCCGACGAATAATGTTCCACGTGGAACATCACAAAAAATGGTTCCGAGTAATTATTCGGAACCATTTTTTTTGGGAGCAACGTTTCACGTGGAACAATAATCAGCTCTTATGTTCGCAAAGCCACTGATAAATTTCGTCGCGCGGCTTCCCTGTCACCTTTGCTGCAACAGCTGCAAGCTTGGAACTCGGCAACTCGTTCATCATGGCACGAAGCCAGCGAATATCTTCTTCGGAAAGAGCATTGTGTCTTGCCGGAGCCTCATCGATCAGAATGACGTATTCACCCCGGGGCTCATGCGTATCAGCCCATTCCGCAAGCTGTTCGCCAATGAGGCTTGTAAAGGTCTCAAACTTCTTAGTAATTTCGCGTGCGACAACAACCCGACGCTCAGGTTCAATTGCGACAGCAATATCCTTGAGAAGATCCACTACTCGATGCGGCGCCTCATAGAGCACGAAGGGTTCAGGGCGCGTCAACCAATAAGAAAGCGCATTTCGGCGCGCCTTAGCCTGAGGAGGCACGAAACCCACAAAAGAGAAACCCGAACCATCAAGACCAGCGCCAGAGAGTGCCGTTACAACAGCGGAGGCGCCAGGAACAGGGACAACACGCTCTCCTTTCTCGCGAACAACCTTAACAACACGCGCACCTGGATCGGAAACACAGGGAGTACCGGCATCAGTAACCAACGCAACCTTGCAGCCTGCCTGAAGTAGCTCGATGATTTGTTCCGCGCCCTGCCTTTCGTTGTGCTCCCGAACAGATAGAAGCTTTACACTTATGCCGAATTTGTCAAGAAGCTTACGAGTTTCGCGTGTATCCTCTGCGGCGACGACGTCGGCTTGAGCAAGTATCCAGAGCGCTCGCAGTGTAATATCTCCAAGATTGCCGATAGGCAACCCGACGATGTAAAGCGTGCCATCGGGGCAGTTCTGCCCAGGCAGGCCCGCCGCCTGAATCAAAGCGTTAGATGTCCATAAATCATTGAGGGAATTCATCGTGTCCGTCCTTCCATTTGCCCGACAGTTGTTCAGAACCTTAATCATAAGCTTACCGATTGTAAGCGTGGCTGCAACGACTTCGATTGATGCCACGAATCCCAATGTTGTCGTGCATCCCCTAGATCCCGCTTACGCGATTGCCATCCATGACGCCTCAGTTTCCAAAGAAACAACGGAAAACACTGCGACTGCCAACGTAACCGAGCGTCCCATCACCATTGCCTTATTGCTCCCGTCTGACGAGTCTCCATTTCTCCCTGCGGCTCGTATTGTAGGTAACGGACTCCTTACAGCAAGTCGAGTCAGCGGTCGTAATGCCGACATCATGCTGATTGAAGCTCCCGAAACCGTAGACATCCGCGAACTGATTGACACTGCCATTTTCTCGAGTGCCGATGTCATTGTCGGTCCTCTCCAGAAAGATCAGGTAGAACAGCTCGCCCGAGAAAAGGATCTACCGATCCCCATCGTAACACTCAATTACGCGGCAGTACCCGACAAGGAAATTTCGCCCAGCATGCTGATGTTGTCCGTGGCGACAGACCTCGAAGCAGAATACATCGCCAGACAGGCTGTAAAAGCATTGCCTGCAGAAACATCCAATGGTCAGCCGCCGAAGGTGCTCCTCCTCACAACGGACAAGCCATGGGAAAAACGCCTGTGCGAGGCATACATGAACGTGCTCCAGGATTCAGGCGTTCAATACGAGGTCTTTACTGTCTCAATGGACAATCTTCAGGAACTGCAAGACAAGTGTCGTCCTGAGCTTAGCGAGGAAGAACTTCTCAAATTCAGTCATCTGGCTGAAGCCGCAACCGACGAAAAGGAGCTCAAGCAAGTTCATGAAGCACAGCGTGCCAGTACAGCAATCGCAGAACCGCCGTACCACTCTGCTCTTCTAGCACTCGACGCACGTGATGCTGGTCTTGTCCGCAGTCGATTGCCTTTGCGCACAAGCGTTTGGGCCACATCGACCACCAATCCTGGCGATCCGAAGACAAGTTCGAACGCATCAGCGCTCGCATTTGACCTAAACCATGTGGTTTTTGCGGAATGTCCCTTTATTTTGCGCTACGACAACGAAAGTTTTGAAGCTAAGTTCAAGACCTCCCTCCCCTATTCCATGCCAGCCAAGCGCCTCTTTGCACTTGGTCTCGACGCCTACGAAGTTGCCGAAGATTGGGCGCGCGGATATAAGACTTTTGAAATAAACGGCGAAACCGGACAACTGATGATTAATCGCGACCTCAGCGCACAGGTTATACGCACCCCAGCCTCTTTTGAAATTCGTTCCGGCGAACTTTACAACATCAGTCCTGTTGACCTCGATGTTTCAATGGAAAGCAAAATGCAGGAAAGTAAAGGATCAAAGATCTCGCCGTCTGAAAACGAACCTGAAACTGGCGTCGAGCCCGAAGCTGTTCAAACTATCGACACTACACCGGACAGCAATATCTGAATAGTAAAAAAATGCCGCTTATCACCCTAATGAACGCCCACGCCGCCTGGGGCGACCTCCCGCTTCTTGACAATGCGGACCTCTCCATCGATTCTGGTGAACGCGTTGGCCTGATCGGCCGAAACGGAACTGGAAAGAGTACTCTTCTTTCCATTCTGGCGGGGCATACTCGCCTTGACGACGGTGAACTTCGCGTTCAAGACGGCCTGCGTGTACTCTACGTCGAACAGGAACCGATTTTGCCCGAAGCCAATAATGTCAAAGAAAGTCTCATTCTGCGAGGAAAACTCGACAAAATCGAAGACGAGCGCGAACACTGGCGTCGTTTAGCCAAACTTGACGAATGCCTTATGAAGTTCGAGCTAGATCCGGAACGTTCCATCGCCCGAGTGAGCGGCGGCGAACGCAAGCGTGCCGCATTAGCACTCGCTTTTGCACTTGAACCCGATCTGCTTCTTCTCGATGAGCCAACGAACCATCTGGACATCGCCGCCATCACGACACTGGAAAATCTCGTCAATACGGAATTCCGCACCCAGCGCTCGCTCGTAGTCATCACCCATGACCGTCAGTTTCTCGACAACGTATCGAGTCGCATCATTGAGCTAGACCGTGGTGTTCTTCGCTCATATCCAGGAAAATTTTCCGAATATGAGAGTCGTAAACAAGAAGAGCTGCAAGCGGAAGAACTCGCTAATCGCCGCTTCGACAAGTTCTGGGCTCAGGAAGAAGTTTGGATTCGCAAAGGCATCGAAGCCCGACGCACCCGTAACGAGGGACGAGTACGACGCCTCGAAGATCTTCGCCGGCAACGTGCCGCCCGCCGCGACCGCATAGGCAGCGTCAATCTCAAAATTGACGCTGGTGAAAAGAGTGGAAAAATCGTTTGCGAAACGACTGATCTCTGCAAATCATTTGATGGACGAGCCATTGTAAGCAACCTCAATTTCAAGCTAATGCGAGGTGACCGTCTGGGTCTGATCGGTCACAATGGCGTCGGGAAAAGTACGCTCATCAAACTCCTTCTGGGAAAAATTGAACCAGACTCCGGTACTGTTAAGCTTGGCACAAACCTCCAAATTGCTTATTTCGATCAGCTTAGGGAACAACTCGACTTAAATAAAACAGTAGCTGAAACAATCTCCCCGGGGTCTGAATGGGTAGAAATCGGTGGCCAAAAAAAACACATCATTGCCTATATGGGGGACTTTCTCTTTCCGCCGCGACGCGTAAATGTACCGGTAAGTTCATTATCGGGCGGTGAACGCAACCGACTTTTGCTTGCTCGCCTCTTTGCGCTTCCAGCCAATCTGCTTGTCCTTGATGAACCAACAAATGACCTCGACATCGACTCGTTGGAAATGCTTGAGCAGACGCTTTCGTCCTATCCGGGCACAATCATCTTAGTGAGTCATGATCGACGTTTCCTCGACAACGTTGTGACAGAAGTACTTGCCCCCGAAGGCAACGGTCTATGGCGCGAATACGTAGGTGGTTATTCGGACTGGTTGCAGCAACGTCCCGAACCTGTCGAAACCTCAATTCTCTCCATTGCAACTCAGCCCAAACCAGCAAACAAACCGAGACCGCGTGACAACAAGATCCGTATGAGCTACAAGGAAACTCAGGAACTCGAACGCCTGCCCAAGCTCATTGAAGACCTGGAAGCTGAACAAGCAGCCCTTATGGAGGCAATGAGCGCTCCGGACTACCACACCAAATCCGTCAACGATCTTCGCAAGGATGCTGAGAGAGCCAAAACAATCGAGAACGAAATTTTTCAAAGCTACGAGCGATGGGAAGCACTTGAGGAAAAGCGTCAACTTTCCGAAAACAAATAGAGCGACTTAAATTCGCGCTATGATTGACAGAGCTCCTTGTTTCTAAGGGTTGTCCCTTAGAAACAAGGAGCGCTTTCACATGCCCGCTTCGTTATTTTTAGAGGTGCGAATTTTGCGGCCTCTACTGGCCGCTCATTAGGAGAAAGCCATCGTGCTCGAACAATCGTCAGACAAGCCGTCTTTTGGACTTGAAAACCTCACTACGCTTCCCCAGCTTTTAGCTAACAGCGTGGACCGTTATGGCGACCGCGAAGCTCTCCGCCAATTCAACAAAGAAGACAAGAGTTGGCACAGTCTGACCTACGCACAGTTGATGGCCCGCATCACTAAATGGCGTTGCGCGTATGCAGCCATGAATCTTGAACGCGGAACACGCATAGGTATTCTGATGCCGAATGGTATTGACCACGCCTGTGCAGACCAAGCCGCTCTTGCAAATGGTCTGGTCCCCGTGCCCCTGCACGCAATTGATACGCCGGGGGCAAGCGCATTCATTCTTAGCGACAGTCAGGCAAAGGTTCTAATAACCAACAAACTCACTCGTTGGGAACAAATCAGAGCTGCGGCCACCGATCTTCAAACTCTTAAAACAGTAATCATCACTGAGGACGAAGTCGTTGACGAAACTGGCATGGTGTACGACCTTCCTCAATGGCTCGCTGCTGGCGAACATGTGGCCGACCTGCCAGCAGGTCCCAAGGAAGATGATCTGGCTGGCATCGTCTACACATCTGGAACAACCGGTCGCCCCAAGGGGGTCATGCTCACGCACGGCAATATCGTAAGCAATGTAAAAGCCACTCTCGATTGCGTTTCTCCGCAGGTTGGTGACATCTTCCTCTCTTTTCTGCCGCTTTCGCATACATTCGAACGTACGGCAGGCTACTATCTAGCACTCGCCACAGGCTGTACCATTGCATACAATCGTTCGGTTCTGTTATTGGCAGACGACCTTAGAACTATTCGTCCGACGGTAATTATCTCCGTGCCGCGCGTCTACGAGCGCATCTTCGCTCGCGTGCAAGATAAACTCAAAAAATCCAAACCTTCAGCCCGCTACCTCTTCGACTGGGCTGTCGAAATCGGCTGGCGAGACTTCTGCCGACGCAACCACATGCCAGTCGAGCGAACTGGACGCTCTTGGCTTGACGGTCTGATGCGTCCTCTCGTAACCAAAGTCACCTCCACGCTGCTTGACCAATTCGGCGGCCGCCTACGCATTGCCATCTCCGGCGGCGCCGCGTTAAGCAACAAAGTGGCGCGCACGTTTTGCGGTCTCGGTCTTCCGATCATACAAGGCTACGGCATGACCGAAGCTAGCCCAATTATCGCGGGCAACAACCGTACGCTTAACCAACCCAATACGGTTGGGAAACCCTTCAACAACGTCGAAGTGCGCCTCGGCGAAGGCGACGAGATTCAAATCAAGGGACCGAGCATCACTCGAGGCTACTGGAACCGTCCGGATGCCACAGCAGATGCGTTTACAAAAGACGGTTGGTTCCGCACTGGTGACGTAGGCAGTTTCAACGAACAAGGCCTTCTGAGCATTAAAGGTCGTATCAAGGAAATCATTGTGACAAGCACTGGCGAAAAAGTTCCGCCTGCAGACCTCGAAGCTGCTATCGAAACCGATCCGCTCTTCTCCCAGTGCTACATCATCGGTGAAAATCGTCCATACCTGAGCCTTATCGCAGTCGTTAATCCCGACGAATGGACCTCTTTGGCCCAATCATGCGGCATCGACCCTGCAGATCCTGCTAGTCTCGACAATCCGTCCGCAAAGACATCCGCACTCAAACGGGCAAAAGCCGCTGCCGGAGATTTTCCGCACTATGCACTACCCCGTGCAATCGTACTTACTCAAGATCCTTGGACAATTGAAAACGGCCTAATCACGCCAACGCTCAAACTTAAACGCGGACCTCTCTCGAAAAAATACGAAAGCACCATTGCTCAGCTCTACGCAACTCACGGCTGATTTCACCAACAATTGATCAAGAGGCACGTCTCAAGCGCGCCTCTTAAGCTCCCATGCGCCCTGCCTCTTGTACAATGGCGCCACTAAAATTTTCAGCCTTCCTCATAGACATGAGCACCACAAGCTACAAACCTCAGCCCCGGGAACTTCTGCCGGAATGGATGATCGGCATGACCGACCGCATCATGGACTTCTACACGAAGCGCTATTTACACTGCGATCCAGTCATCCTGAAAAATCCTCCGCCCCCCCAGGACGGCCACAAGTACCTGCTGTACGCACACATTCCGTTCTGCCATACATTGTGCTCGTACTGCACATTCCATCGCTTCCTCTTCAAGGAACACGTTGCACGTGCTTATTTTGTCAACCTGCGCAAAGAAATGGATTACGTCAAAGCTCTCGGCTACGACTTCCATTCCATGTACGTGGGCGGCGGCACAACAACAATCATTGAAGAAGAGCTCATCAAGACACTTGAACACGCCAGAAAGCTCTTTCCATCGATCAAGGAAATCTCCTGCGAAACCGACCCGCAGATCATCACGACACCGCAATTCCGAAATCTGAAAGGTCTTGTCGACCGCATGTCGATTGGCGTACAGAGCTTTAACGACGACCTGCTCAAGCTTTCCGAACGCTATGAAAAGTTCGGATCAGGCGAACAGATCTTTGAACGTTTGCAGTACGCTCAGGAACTCTTTCCGACGTGCAACATCGACATGATGTTCGGTTTTCGAGGCCAGACGCTCGACATGTTGCACGAGGACATGGAGAAAATCTGGAAACTCAATCCGCGTCAGGTTACAACCTACCCGCTCATGGTCACGTCTCAAACGCGCAAGAGCGTGAAAAACGTCATCGCCGCAAGCGGCAATCAACTTGCAGACCAATACCGCGTCATTCTCGACACCCTTGGTTCACGTTACAACCACCTGACATCTTGGACATTCGGTCGAACGCATGACGAGGGTTTTGACGAATACGTTGTGGACTACGACGAATACCTCGGCGTAGGCTCCGGCGCCTTCAGCTTCCTTAATGACAGCCTCTACGTCAAAACGTTCAGCCTGCGCCGCTACAACGAACGAATCGCGGCTGGGAATACGGGCGTAGAACGTCGCCGTCAGTTCGACAAGCATGCAATTCTTCAATATCGCCTGATGCTCGGCCTCTTTGCTCACCGACTGTCGCGCAAGTACTTCCGAGAGGTACACGGCGTAAATCTCGACCGCACCTTAATGAAGGAAATGCTCGCCCTCCGAGTTGCCGGTGCCATTAAGGATGACCCGAACGATCCCGACAACATCATCGTGACGGACGGCGGCAAGTTCCTTGGTCTTGTTATGATGAAGGCCTTCTACTCAGCCATGGACAACGTCCGCGCCGAACTCCGTCAACCCCTCAAAGAAGAGGATTACTCTTAACCAGGACAAGTTGATCCAGTACCAGTAAGCCTCAATGTCAGAACAGGCTCCGCCGGATGAAATCCTTCGGAGCCCTTCTTCTACAAGCACCTAAAAAGTCAACGGCACAGGCCTTTTGGCGATTCTCAGTTAGGCTTAATATAACCATCCTCAAGCATCGATTGATAAATATTAACGATTTGCGTTTTTTCCGCTGTTTTCAACCCAAACTACTCATTCTGGAATGATGACTACTACTTTTAGGTAGATTACATTAGCGGTTAACCCCTTAAAATGCGAAGCGTGTTTCACCGTGAGCGTTGGGTCTTGCTGTACCCGTCGCTCTCGTTTCAAAAAATTCAGCACGCCCCAAAACGTTCCAGTCATCCCCCGAGCACTGCGTCTCACAGTCTCTGACAAGGACGACTAAGGCAAGGAACTTTCTTAGTTCCGCTGATTCTGGAGAGTTTTTCAATGTCCAACAATACGATCAAGGTTCGTACGTTCAACCCCGGCGCTGGCGCCCACGGGGAAGACGGACCCGCCTACCAGGGTAATCTCCGAAAGGGAGAACTCCGCGGCATCATTCACATCAACAAGGATCACTGCGTCGGTTGCGACACGTGCTCCAAGTTCTGCCCCGTCAACGCCATTGAAGGCGGTCTCGGTGCCAAGCATCACATCAACGAAGAAGCCTGCCTCTACTGCGGTCAGTGTCTGATCGCCTGCCCGTTCAACGCCATTGAACAGATGAGCTTTGTCGATCAGGTTGAAAAGGCTCTTGCTGACAAGACCCGCATCTGCGTGGCTCATCCGTCTCCTGCTGTTCGCGTTTCCATCTGCGAAGAATTCGGCGGCAAGCCCGGCGAACTCTCCACGGATCAGCTGTCCAACGCCATGGAAGCCGTCGGTTTCCACATCTACGACTGCAACAGCACGGCTGACCAGACGATTCTTGAAGAAGGCACGGAATTCATCAAGAAGGCCCGCTACTGGCTCCTCGGCGAACGCAGCGAAGAAGTGAACGAAATGGCCGAACATCCGTTCCCGCACTTCACGTCCTGCTGCCCGGCTTGGATCAAGAACATGGAAACGTACCATGCCGACCTGATCCCGCACATTTCCACTGCCAAGTCTCCGCTTCAGATGGGCGGCACCCTTGCCAAGACCTGGGGCGCCAAGTTCCTCTGGAAATGCGATCCGCGCAAGATCTTCTTCGTCTCCGTCACGCCGTGCACGGCCAAGATCTTCGAAGCCGCCCGTCCGGAAATGAATCAGGGTTGGCATTGGGCCAAGGAACAGGGCATGATCCCGGCCGATACGCCGTCCTATCAGGACATCGATGCCTGCCTTACCGCTCGCGACCTCGCTGAACTCTTCCGTCGCAAGGGCGTTAACCCGCTCACGATGAGCAAGAAGCGTGAACGTAGCGCTCTCGAAATCTACACCGGCGCTGGTACGATTTTCGGCGTTTCCGGTGGCGTCATGGAAGCCGCTCTCCGCACGGCTTACTTTGTCCTTTCTGGCGAAGAACTCAAGAACGCCGACATCGAGATCGTTCGCGGTTACAACAACGCTGTCGTTGAAGCAACGATCCCCGTCCCGCTCAAGGCTTTGGGTGGCAAGACCGTCGACATCCGCATCTGTGTTGTTAACGGCGCCAATCAGGGTCTCGAAGAAGTCCTCCGTCGCGTCCGCCTCGACAAGAACCGCTACCACTTCATCGAAGTGATGAACTGCCCGGGCGGCTGTGTCAACGGTGGCGGCCAGCCGGTTCAGCCGGTCGGCTCCGCTTGGCTCAACCCGACGCTTCCGCTCCCGCTGCGTGCCTAATTTTTTCGCAAGGAATTAGATAATGTTCTCTGAAAATTACGACTACGCCGAGCGTCCTGCAGCCTTGATTCTGGGTCGCCGCGGTTTTCTTAAGGTCAGCGGTCTCTGCGTTGCAGCTGTCGCTGTTTGCGGCTACGCCATCGGCGACCTCGTCGCCCGTCGTGGTGTGATCATCAAGGCCCGTCAGGCTGGTCTCTACAAGGACGACAAGCTCTGCCAGGCCCTCGGTCTGACGTCTTCTCACCAGAACCCGACCGTGATGCAGATCTACAAGGACTTCGGTGCCAAGCCCACCGATCACCACATGCACGAACTGCTCCACACCCATTACTATCCGCGTACGATGCTCGCGTCCCTGACGGAGGCCAACCATGGCTAACAATCGCATTCTTCGTTTCCACGCCCCTGACAAGGTGTTCCACTCGGTCAACGCGATCTCGTGGTTCGCCCTTCTCTTTACCGGCGTCTACGTCTACTTCTGCGAACCGGAAGCCGCCTGCGCTGAATCCACGATGCTCGCTCACTTGATTCTGGGCGTTGTGTTCACGTTCAACCTTCTTGGCTTTATCGTGCTCGCTCCGGACCGTTTTGCCCTCATTCTCCGCGCCTGCCTCGAATGGGATCGCAACACGATCTTCTGGTTCCGCAATTTCGGCGGCTACCCGCGTCGTTTCTTCAAGATCCCGTTTGGCCCGGTGGAAGTTCCGCCGCAGGGTCGCTACAACGGCGGCCAGAAGGCTTCCTACCTCCTGTTCATGGGCATGATCGCTGCTCTGACCGTCACGGGTTGGATGCTCTGGATCGGCGCTCCGCTCCTTGGCAAGGCCGTGTTCCTTTACACGTTCTACTTCCATGTTTGGGGCTCCATCATCTGCTCCGTGCTTGTCGTTTGCGCCCATATTCCGCTTGCTCTGCTCTCCATGGAGCACTTCAAGGGCATCTGGCGCCTCGGCCCGGGCACCATCTCTGTTGAAGCTGCTGAACATCACGCCCCGCTTTGGCTCCAGCGTGACGTCATCCGCACCAACATTGAAAAGTAAAAATCACGCCGATCGCCTGATCTGCAATGTGATATAACGGAAAGCAGTCCTCCGGACTGCTTCTCCGACAAGACCGGATAAGCATGCTTGTCCGGTCTTTTTTTGCCCATTGGACTGAAACTATCATGGTTGAAACCCCAAAAGGCCTCCGCCTACATATTGGCCTCTTCGGCAAGCGCAACGCTGGCAAGAGCTCCCTCATTAATGCACTGACAAACCAGAAGATCTCCATCGTCTCGGAAATCGCCGGCACCACGACCGATCCCGTCGAAAAAGCTTGCGAACTTGCGCCGATAGGTCCTGTTGTCTTTATCGACACTGCCGGCGTCGATGATGTCGGCGCTCTCGGCCGCGCCCGCGTCGAACGCACCAACGCCGTTCTTGAATGGGTAGACATAGCCTTGGTGGTCACCAATGCAAAAGACTTTGACAGTCGCGAAACCGAAATTATCAAGCATGTTCTCACACTCGGCACGCCCGCGATCCTAGTCATCAACAAAACCAGCATCTACCCGACCGACGATGCCTTCCTGACGCGCATGCACGCCTTTGGCATCCCGGTTGTACAAACCGACGCCAATGCAAAGAACGGCATCGAAGATTTACGCAAAGCCATCATCGATCTCGCAGCGAACAAAATTCCTGAAGATCGCGCATTGGTCGGAGACCTGGTGCATACTGGCGACACCGTCGTACTCGTTACGCCAATCGACACGGGCGCTCCCAAAGGCCGTCTTATCCTGCCCCAAGTCCAAGCTATCCGTGAACTACTCGATGCACACGCCAAATGCTTCGTTGTGCAACAAGACCGAGTAGCCGAATGTATAGCTGAACTTCGCCATCCTCCGAAACTCGTCATGGCGGACTCACAAGTAATCATGGACGTTGCCGAACAGACGCCCAAGGATATTCCGCTAACAACGTTCTCGATTCAGATGGCTTACTCCAAAGCTGATATCGTCGAAATGGCCCGCGGGGCTGCTGCACTAGCCTCTCTTGAGGATGGAGACCGCATACTCATCAGCGAAACCTGTAGCCATCATCCACAAAAAGACGACATCGGCCGTATCAAAATTCCACGCTGGCTTCGACAAAAGACAGGAAAAGATCTTCAAATAGAAGTAGCTGTCGGCAAGGACTTCCCCATCGATCTGACGCCTTACAAAGTCATCATCCAATGCGGCGGGTGCGTCGTCACCAGACGCCATATGCTCATGCGTCTGAGAGCCGCACGTGCACAAAATGTGCCTATGACCAACTACGGCCTCACAATTTCATATTTACAGGGAGTGCTCGAACGTGTGCTAATCTGCCATCCTGAAGCACTCACGGCCTACCACGAAGCACTTGCAAACCAACAATAGAATTAAAAACGGCATCCAGAAGCTATCTGGATGCCGTTTTTTAATGACCCTGTCGTTCAAGTTCAATCGAACGTCTGTTGCATTTCGCGTGTTGCATGAAACACCACCTGAGGCCAATGCTTCATCGTCGTCTCAAGGTTATAGATCGACGTAGCAAGATACACGGTATTGCCATTGACATCAGTTGCCAGACGCGCATCCTGCTCCTTACAGAAATCCTTGCGTGTCTGTTCATCGGGGAACGAAAGCCAACGAGCCGTAGAAACATCAGTGGACTCATAAATAGCATCCACCTTGTACTCCGTCGCTAGACGTTGCGCAACAATTTCGAACTGAAGCTGACCAACAGCACCTAGAAGAATATTGCCGAACTCACCGGTGAAAACCTGAATGGCACCTTCCTCACCAAGCTCCTGCAGGCCCTTCTGAAGCTGTTTTGCCTTGAACGGGTCCTTGCTTCGAGCAGCCCGGAAAAGTTCCGGCGCAAAACTCGGAATACCCGTAAAACCAAGCTTCTCCCCTTCGGTCAACGTATCACCGATATGAAGCTGGCCATGGTTATAGATGCCGATAATGTCACCAGCCACAGCATCAGTCATCACAACACGATCCTGAGCCATAAAAGTCAGTGCATTCGGAATCTTCATTTCGCGATTCTCACGCACGTGAAAAACCTTCATGCCCTGCGAGTAACGACCGGAACAAACACGGAAAAATGCAATGCGATCTCGATGCCGCGGATCCATGTTGGCCTGAATCTTAAAAACGAAACCCGAAAATGGTGCTTCAGTCGGTTGGATCTTTCGTACAGCAGCATCACGAGGCTGAGGAGACGGAGCCCATTGCACGAGAGCATCAAGGACGTCCTGTACGCCAAAGTTGTTCACACCAGAACCAAAGAAAACCGGACTCTGTTCGCCTGCGAGAAACTTTTCAATATCAAACGGCTCGCTTGCACCCTGAATGAGTTCAATAGACTCACGCACATACGGCATTTCCATCGGAAAAAGTCGATCAAGTTCAGGATTATCGAGTTCCTCAATCGTCTCCTGATCATGCGAAAGACGTTCCTCGCCGGCCGTAAAGCGAACAAGACGATTCTTCAGCAATGAAAAGACGCCACGGAAGGTTTTACCCATACCGATCGGCCAAGTGATGGGAACGCATTGGAGCTTGAGCACATCTTCAATTTCACCAATCACATCAAGCGGATCGCGTACTTCGCGGTCAAGCTTGTTGATGAATGTAATGATCGGCGTCTTCCGCATACGACAGACTTCAAGAAGCTTAATCGTCTGAGCTTCCACACCCTTGGCGGCATCAATCACCATCACCGCCGCATCGACGGCAGTAAGTACGCGGTACGTATCCTCGGAAAAGTCTTCATGACCCGGTGTGTCCAGCAGATTGATCACGTGATCAGCATAATGAAACTGCATCACCGAACTAGTGACGGAAATGCCACGTTGCTTTTCGACTTCCATCCAGTCGGACGTAGCGTGTCGAGCGGCCTTGCGGCCTTTGACTGCACCGGCCATTTGAATGGCGCCACCGAACAGCAGAAGCTTTTCCGTAAGCGTCGTTTTACCGGCGTCAGGGTGAGAGATGATGGCAAAGGTACGACGCATTTCGACGTCGCTAACCAATGCGGGATTGGGACTCGTCATATCAGAGAACGTTCTCTTAACGTAAATACAATAAAAATCGGCTTCCCCGTCAGATCACTCGACGGAAAAGCCGATCATTTTAACAGAGTGGAAAGACTGCTTCAGCCGAATTTCGTCTGAAACCTCTACCTGCCAATCTTGGCAAATGCCGCTGCCATTGCGTTCTGTGTCCGAACAACGATGCGGTTCTCACGACGATTTGTCTTGACATGTCTCCGCGTTTCCTCGCTTCTCATGCTAAGACTAATACGTTGACGTTCCAAATCCACTTCTAGAACTCGAACCTTGACAATGTCCCCCACCTTTACTACGTCGCGCGGATCTCCTACGTGGCGATCAGCAAGTTGTGAAATATGCACCAAACCATCCTGATGCACACCTACGTCAACAAAAGCCCCGAAAGCAGCAACGTTTGTCACTACACCTTCAAGAACCATACCAACCGTTAAGTCTTTCATCTCTCTGATGCCTTCGGCAAATTGAGCAGTACGAAATTCCGGACGAGGATCACGCCCAGGCTTCAACAGCTCCCCAAGGATGTCCGTTACCGTCGGAATACCGAAATGTTCGTCAACAAAATCCCGTGCATTTAGAGAGCGAAGAACTGCTGCATTGCCAATCAATCCTTTGATATCAAGCCCAGTCTTCTTCAGGATTCGAAGTACCACTGGATAGGCTTCTGGATGAACAGCCGAGGCATCAAGTGGATCATCGCCATCAGGAATGCGCAAAAAACCTGCCGCTTGTTCAAAAGTCTTGGCTCCCAAACGCGGCACCTCCAGTAGGTCGCGGCGATTTCGGAAGGCGCCTTTGACACTGCGATAGCTAACGATAGCGTTGGCACGCGCAGGCGACAAACCAGCAACACGACAAAGGAGTTCAGGACTTGCGGTATTAACATCGACCCCCAC
This sequence comes from bacterium, assembly GCA_037424205.1. Lineage (GTDB taxonomy): Bacteria > Pseudomonadota > Gammaproteobacteria > Burkholderiales > Burkholderiaceae_F > Sutterella. Next base: position 19,764 of record JAXZEJ010000051.1, read on the forward strand.
TGCGTTAACACAATCCTCAACAACAGCATCAAGACGATGAGCGAGCTTCTGTTGATCAACATCATGTTGATACTGCCCGACGCCAATCGCTTTAGGCTCAATCTTTACTAGCTCAGCAAGCGGATCCTGCAATCGACGCGCAATGGAAACCGCACCACGATAACTTACATCGAGATCAGGAAATTCTGTAGCAGCAAGTTCTGAAGCTGAATAAACGGATGCTCCCGCCTCACTTACTACTACATGCCTAAAGTCAAGAGAAGGATGAAGACGCTGCACCTCCTCAACAAATTCAACCGTTTCCCTACTAGCTGTTCCGTTACCGATGGCAACGAGCGTAAGCCTGTACTGACGAATAAGCCGTGCTATCGTGGAGATAGCATCCATACGGCGTTCATTGGAACCAAAAGGGAAAATCACTGCCGTGTCGAGCAACTTACCAGTCTCATCGATCGCAGCCGTTTTGACACCTGTACGAATACCCGGATCAAGCCCTAGCACACGCCTGTGACCCGCTGGTGCAGCGAGAAGCAAGTCGCGAAGATTCGCACCGAAAACGTCAATGGCCGCCCCCTCAGCCGATTCTCGAAGGCGATCGAAAACCTCTGCTTCTAGACTTGCACGAAGTTTCACGCGCCAAGTCCAACGACAACATTGCCAGAGCCATGCATCAGCCGAACGTCCCTGAGTGCCCACTTTGAAAAAAGCAGCCGTTCGCTCCACAGCTTCGTCCGGATGATCTGCATTAATTTCGATTCCCAAAGTTAGGATGCCTTCAGCCTGACCTCGAAAGACTGCAAGCGCTCTATGCGATGGCATCCTGGCAATTGGTTCTCGGTAATCAAAATAATCTCGGAATTTAGCTCCTTCCTCCTCCATCCCCTCGACAACACAGCTCGTCATGACACCCTCATTCCAGAGCCAAACCCGCATTTCAGCCAGCAATACGGAATCTTCACTCATCTTTTCCGCTAGGATGTCACGCGCACCATTCAGGGCACTCTTGACATCAGGAACATTTTTGTCATCATTGACAAAAACTATCGCCTCAGCCTCCGGATCTAGTTCAGGATTGTCGAGAAGTTTGAGTGCCAAAGGCTCGAGCCCTGACTCGCGAGCAATAGCAGCAAGCGTACGACGCTTCGGACGATACGGCAGATACAGGTCTTCAAGCCCCTGCTTTGTGTCAGCGGCAATAATCTTCGTCTCCAACTCATCCG